>JBEKGQ010000139.1:0-11598 GCA_050012715.1 Polyangiaceae bacterium | reverse complement strand
CCTTGAGGAGCATGCACTCGAAGGGGTCGGCGCTCCCGCTGACGAAGGCGACCTGGGGCAGGTCGGCGTGGTTGTCGTACCCGTCGTACTGGTTCTGCGGCAGGCGCGAGTTCGCCGGCGCCACAGCGGTCGACTGGCAGTCCGGAACGGACGAGAGCAGCGTGACGCGCCGCCACTTGCCCATCTGGATGACGAGCGGGATCTGCGCGCCAGGAGCCTTTGCCGTCGTGGGGACGTTGGTGAGCGTGAAGGCGCCGGTGGGATCGGTCTGCGCGACTGCCACCGCGTCGAGCGCCCCGGCTCCGGCGCAGGTGTCGCACTGCACGCCCTGGGGGAACACCGGCAGGTCCGACGGGTTCGGGTCGACCGGGATGTAGACGTACGCGTTGTAGAGGGGGTTGTTGCCCGCCGGGTCGTAGACGCGGCCGGTCAACGTCGTGGGTGACGCCTTCGGGCACGCCCAGTCGACCTGGCACTGCAAGCCCTGGCACACGCCGCCGTCCCCGCCGCCGCCGACGGTCACGGTGGGCGGGATGGTGACGCCCGCTTCGGTGATGAGCACCGGCGCGCCGTCGGGTACGTCCCCCGGGCCCTGCTGCATCTGGACGCAGCTCGGGTCGCAGGGGTTCGCCGTGCACGGACCGGTCAGCCCGAGAGGCTGAATGCCGTTCGGGCCGATGGTCGCGCCGCTCAGGCTCTGCGCGATGATCGTGTTGCCCTCGCAGGCGCCCCAGGATCCGTTCGTGCACGTCGAGTAACCCTCCATGCACGTGACGTAGCTGCCGAAGGTCTGGTCGATGTTGCCGCAGGCGGCCGAGGCTCCGTCTGAGTCGCACGGGCACCCCGCCAGGCCTGCGCTGCAGGTTCCACCCGAGGCCGCGTCGGGCCGATTGGATCCGCCGCCGCGGTCCACCAGGTCGTTCGTGCCGCAAGCGCCCAGCACGAGCAGGGTGACCGCCGCGAGCGCCATCACCAACCACGTGATGCGGATCCTCCATCTTCGCGTCGCGGGCATACGGCGGCTCTACGAGCGGAGCAACGGATGTGCCCGTCTCGCGAGCGCGGGCCAGTGCGTGCGTAATGCGACGACAACGTTACGTAAATGAGAGGGGAGGCCCCGACGCCCGACCACGGCTGACACTGCTCGGACCGCAACAAGGTCGGCAGCTCGCAACAGTTGCGTACGGCTCTATCTCAGTCCGTCGCGTCGAAGAGGTCGACCGAGCTCGCCCCGGCCGCCGAGTAGTACAAGGTGGTGCAGGCCGCGTTCGGGGCGGCCATGGTGCGCGCACCAAGGCTCACGAAGTCGTCGAACGCCCCCGTCGATTCGTCGATGAAGGCGGCTCGCTCGGTTCCGGTGACCTGGTCCCAGAAGAACAGGGTCTGTTCGTCCGAGGAGATGGCCGTCGGCTGCTTTCGGAGGGTTCCCTGGGCATCGAGACCCGTGGACGTCGTCAGCGGCGCGCCGAGCGGCCACATGTCCGTCGGAATGAGCCGGGCGGCGCGGAAGATGGTCGTCGTCGTGGCGCCAGCGTCGGGCAGCGGCTGCGGCGCGTAGATCGAATAGTAGAACGCGTTGTCGTCCGCGCTGAGCACCGGGTCCCCGTAGGACTCGCCCGCCGGCAGGGCGTCGAGGAAGTTCGTGAACGGGCCAGTGGCAGGCGAGCCGAAGGTGTTGCCGGGGGCCGTGCGTGAGCTGCGGGTCAGCTCGGAGAACCCCTGGCCGTCGGCGTCGACCACGACGAGCGTGAGACCGTCGGGGCTCAAGGCCGCGCGCGCGGTCGAGAACGAACCGGCGGGGATCGCCTGGGGCGCGTCGAAGGCGGCCGTGCTCGAAGCGCGATCGGCGACCTGGATGGTCGCCGTGCTCCCGGTGCCCTCGGTCCAGGCAATCGTCAGCTCGTCCGGGGTGATCGCGTCGAGCTCGTCGTCGAGCGCGCTGGAGATCGAGAGCAGCGCGCCCGCTCCCCAGGACGCGCTCGGGTTGCAGACCGCGTTGGGGGGCGGGGGAAACCCTCCTCCGTCACCGGCTTCCACCGGGCCTCCCGCGTCTCCGGCCTCGGACGACCCCTGCGCGTCGCTCCCTCCACCACCCTCGGCATCGCCGCCGCCGTCCGTGTTGCCCGCGTCGCTGGGACCATCGTTCGCACCTGCGTCGGACGCCGCATCGCCCCCCGCGCCCGAGTCCCGCAAGCCAATCCCGCCGGCATCGGTACCGGGGGTCGACCCCGAAGCGGGCGGTTGCGTCGTCGAGTCGCAGCCGACCCATCCTCCTGCGGCGACCAGGATCACGGCGGCGGCTAGGCCGCGGGTCTTGTCGATCATTCGGAGGGGACGCAGTCGTAGGTCAGCTGCCAGTTGGTGAGGACGGGCGCGTACGTCTTCGTCGTGTCCGGGTTCAGCATCGCGATCACCTTGAGGTAGAGCTGCGACACCTGGTTCGAGGCGCGCAGGGCCTGATCCACCGTCAGCGGGCCGGACGTCCACGTCGGCGTCACGTTCGGTGGCGGCACCGCGCTACCGATGGCCACCGCCGTCCCCCAGTTGACCCCGTCGATCGACGTCTGCGCGGTGAAATTGATCGAGGTGCCGTTCGGCGTGATGCTCTCCCAGTAGTAGAACCGCCACGCCGGGTACGTGCCGACGGGGCACGAGGCCTCGTAGGTCGTCGTGAAGGGCGCCGAGCCGTAGACGTCGATGGGCGGCGGCGGCAGGCACGTACCGCTGCCGCATCGAGCGCCGCTCGCGAAGTTGCAGCACTGCGCGTCGCTCGTGCATGCGGCGCCGTTGGCGACGCACGTCGCGGTGGTCGTCGCCACGCAGTGAGACGTCGGAGGATTCGCGAGCGGCGGAGGGTCGAGCTGGCACACCGACGTCGGGGGCGAGGCGGTGCCGCCGCAGCAGTCCAGGGCGCTCGTGCAGAGCGTCGCGGCGGAGATGGGGCCGGGCGGCTCGCACGCGGCGAGCGTGAAGTAGGCGCGTGCGTTGCCGGCGAGGAGCTCCTGGCCGGGGAGGTAGAAGGCGGGGTAGCTCGGATCCGTGCCGGGGGTGGGACTGCCGGAGATGGCGGCGACCCAGATCTTCTTCGTCGTCGGCTCGGCGGTGAGGTTCTGGAATCGCGGATCGCTCCAGTAGGGATTGATGGTCGCGACGTTGCCGTACATCCGCCGCGACGTGAACGCGACCCACGAGTAGCCGCCCACCGTGACCGGCAGCGCCGCGGGCTCGTAGTTGTAGACCTCCTCGTAGAAGCTGCCGTCGTTGCTCGAGGTGCCGTGGTAGTTCTGCACCGCCGTCGTCGCCCCGTTCGACGACCCGCCGTAGTTGGACGTGAGGATGATCTGGTTCGAGGAGACCGACGACACGATGTAGTACGTGCCCGACTGGGAGGCGAAGTTGAGCTGCGCGCCCGGCACGACGAGGCCGATCTGGTTGCTCGTGGTCGACACCGTCGACGAGTTGTTCTGCACGCCGAAGGTGCCGACGAGGTTGCCCCGGGGCATGTACGCGCCGCCGTTCAGGTTCGTCAGGCGCGTCGCGGAGGGCGTCGTACCGGTGCTCACCCACCAGAGCTCCCCGGTCGCCCCCACGTTGTTGCAGGTGGCCGTGCCGTCGCACGTCGAGCGCGTGGCCGCCCAGTCGCGACCATTGGACGTGATCGAGTTCTGGAACACGATCCCGTTCTGCCCGGGCGGTAGGAACGTGGGCCAGACCGAGTAGAGCGCGCTCGACGGCGGGGTCGAGAGCGTGCGGAAGTTCGAGAACGTCGCGGGCGGCGCGAAGTCCATCATCGCCAGCGATCGGCCGTCCGCCGAAGAGTTGGCGAGCGGTTTTGCGTTGCCGCCGTTGAAGTTGAAGGCGACGTGCGCCGCATCGGGCGAAAATACCGGGGTGGCCGCGTACAAGCTCCCGGGAACGTTGCTCGAGATGCCGACGCCCGCGGCCGTGTACAGCCCGCTCGCGGCGCCCGAGCTCGCGGGGCCGGCGCTGTTGAAGAGATAGGTGCCGTCGGGCGACAGTGCGGCGAACGTGAAGACGTTGCTCCCGTAGCTCCCCACGAGGGCCTGGGACCCCTGGATGAGGGCCGGCGTGGCCAGCGTGGCGTTGTAGGTGAACGTCGTCGCCTCGCTGCCGCCTCCCGTATTTCCATCCGTCAGGTACGAGTTCGAAAGGAGCGTCGTGCCCTGGGCGTTCGCGTTGTGGCAGACGCGGCACCCGGCGCCCGAGAGGGTCGGATCGTTGTACCCGACGACGACGGTCGGGGTCGTGCCGTTCACGGGCACCTGGAGGGTGGCCGCGCCGAACGGCTGCCCTCCGAGGGTGTTGCCGAAATTCTGGACGAGGTTCGTCCCGTACGAGTTGTAGAAGACGGTGCCTTTCAGCTGGCCGTTGGCGAAGTGGATCGTCGTCGGTACCTCGCCCATCAGCGTGCCGTTGACGTAGCGCTGGATGGCGAAGACGGCGTCGCCCCCGGAGGGGCTGTTGTGGACGACCGTCTGCTGGAAGTCCTGCCAGACCGACTGCGGGATCGTCGCCCTCGGCTGCCCCGGCAACGTCGGGGTCGGCGCGGTCTCGAGCTCCGGCACGATCTCCGCCCAGCTGAAGATCGGCGAGGTCGGCGGGTAGCGGAGGGTCACCTTCACCGCGCTCGCCGTCGTCGGCGGCGCAGTGACCGGGGCCGTCGCGTAGACGCTGTTGGCGTAGCTCCCGCCGCACGTCTCGGCCCCGTTGCCGCTGCACGCCATGTTGCAGTTGGTCGAAGTCCCTTGTCCGCCGTAGCTGTTGCCGCAGAAGCATTGGGAGCCGTACTGCGCGCCCGCGTACGCGTAACCCGCTGCCTTGCACGTGGCGACGCACAGCTCGACCGTGTTGCTGCTGCTGCTGTAGGCGTTGTAGGGCAGGTCCCGGGTGGCGCTGTCGTTGTAGCAGCCCAGGTACTTCGGCCCCGTGCCGGCCGTTGCGTTGTTGTTCCGCCACTGGATGAGCGGCGAGGGGAGCCCCAGCGGGAATACGGTCGCCGGGTACGGGTAGAGGACGCTGATGTTGTCGGTCGCCCCCGTGGTCGTCGGGAACTGCGCGTTGGTGTAGCCCGTCGGCGCGTTGCTCGTGTCGACGACGTTGACCGTCACGTTGCAGACGACCGACGCGGTCAGCTGTCCGGCATAGGCGCTCACCGTGATCGGGCCCGCGATGGGCACGGCCAGGGTGAGGAGCCCGGACGAGTTGATCTGCGCGATCGAGTACTGGTTGATGGTCCAGAGGAACGTCGGCGTCCCCGCGTAACAGCTCGGGGGGAGGATCGCGGCCGTGTACTGGACCGTGTTCGGGCTCGGCGCCATCGTCGTGACGGTCAGATCCTTGGCCGGGTCCGTGTTCGGCGTAATCTGGAGCGAGGTGCACACCGAGAGGGAGACGGGCGTCCCCGATAGCGTCACCCCGGCCTCGTTGATGGTGATGCCGGAGTCCACGCCGGCGTCGAGCCCGACCGGGTTGTCGATGAAGGTGTTGCACTCGGGATCGCAGGGGTCGTTGACGCAAGGGGTCGACGCGTTGAGGCCCTGGAGCTGGAGGCCGCCGCCGTTCGGGATCTGCTTGGTCGTCGTGAACTGGCCGACGCACTCCCCCCAGCCGCCCGTACCGCAGGTTCGCGTCCCCTCCGAGCAGGTGACGTAGTTGCCGGACTGCTGCACGACGTTGCCGCAGTCCACCGTTTGCCCCACCGTGGTGCAGGGACACCCGGTGTTCGGCGTGGCGCAGGAACCCGCCGCGGAGGCGTCCGGGCCGGGGGGCGCGTTACCGAGGTCATCCAGGCGTTGCGATGGGCCGCACCCCATCTCGAGTGCGGCCGCGACGGCGCACACAACGAGGAGCCATGACGTCGAGGCTCGGGTCATTCGGAGCGGCACTGGTTGCCAACCCGTGTGCTCGAGCAATCGACGTGCCGGCGGCGCGGAGCGGCTTTTTGGGCTTGTTTGTGCCCGGGAGCGCCCGCAACAAGGTCCGTCGTCCGCAACGTTTGCGACGCTTGCAACCGGTCTCTCGCGCGCACACCATCTGGGCCCATGTCCGACCGCATCGAGTCCCGCCTGAAGGAAGACCGCCGCTTCCTGCCTGCCGCCGCGTTCTGCAATCGCGCGCGGGTGAGCTCGCACGCCGCCTACGCGGCGATGTACGCGCAGTCCCTCGAGGAGCCGGACACGTTCTGGCGCGAGCACACCGCCGACCTGGTCTGGCGTCGGCCGTGGACGACGTTCTCGGAGTGGACGCTGCCGCGAGCGAAGTTCTTCGTCGGGGCGACGCTCAACGTGAGCGAGAGCTGCCTCGACCGCCACGTCGCGACGGCGCATCGCACCAAGGCCGCCATCATCTGGGAAGGCGAGCCCGGGGACGTGCGGACGCTGACGTACTTCGAGCTCCACCGCGAGGTCGTGCGGCTGGCCGCGTCGCTCACGGACCTGGGCGTCGTGGCCGGCGATCGCGTGGCCATCTACATGGGCATGGTCCCCGAGGCGGCCATCGCGATGCTCGCCTGCGCACGGATCGGCGCCCCGCACTCGGTCGTCTTCGGGGGCTTCAGCTCGGACGCGCTCCGCGACCGCATCAACGACTGCGGGGCGAAGGTCCTCCTCACGCAGGACGGAGCCTGGCGCCGGGGCAACGTCGTTCCGCTCAAGAAGATGGCCGACGTCGCGGTCGAGCGGACGCCGAGCATCGAGAAGGTCGTCGTCCTGCGTCGCGTGGGCCACGAGCGAGAGCCGGTGACGATGAAGGAGGGCCGCGATGTCTGGTGGGAGGATCTGCTGGGTCGCGCTGCGAGCGCCGGCGCGCTGGCGAAGGCGAAGAAGCCCGACGCCTTCGACGCCGAGCACCCGCTCTTCGTCCTCTACACGTCGGGCTCGACCGGCAAGCCGAAGGGCGTGCTCCACACGACCGCCGGCTACCTCGCCGGTACGCACGTCACCGCCAAGTACGTCTTCGATCTCCGCGACGACGACGTCTACTGGTGCACCGCCGACGTCGGCTGGGTGACGGGGCACAGCTACATCGTCTACGGACCGCTGTCGTGCGGTGCCACGTGCCTCATGTACGAGGGCGCTCCGAATGCGCCGGACTGGTCGCGCTTCTGGAGCATCATCGAACGGCACGGCGTCACCATCCTCTACACCGCGCCCACCGCGATCCGGGCGTTCATCCGCGCCGGCGACGAGTGGCCGGCGAAGCACGACCTCTCGTCCCTGCGGCTCCTCGGGAGCGTGGGCGAGCCGATCAATCCAGAGGCGTGGATGTGGTACCACCGCGTCATCGGGGGCGAGCGCTGTCCCATCGTCGACACCTGGTGGCAGACCGAGACGGGATCCATCCTGCTGACGACGCTCCCGGGGGCGACGTTCACGAAGCCGGGCAGCACGGGCCTTCCGTTCTTCGGGGTCGACATCGCCGTCGTGAAGGACCGCGGCGAGCCGTGCGAGGCGAACGAAGGGGGCAAGCTCGTCATCCGGCGGCCCTGGCCTTCGATGGCGCGCACGCTCTGGGGCGACGACGAGCGGTACCGGAAGACGTACTGGGACGTCATCCCGGACGTGTACTTCACCGGCGACGGGGCCCGGCGCGACGAGGACGGCTACTTCTGGGTGGTGGGGCGCATCGATGACGTGCTCAACGTCGCGGGCCATCGCATCGGCACCGCCGAGATCGAGAGCGCCCTCGTGAGCCACCCGGCGATCGCGGAGGCGGCCGCGGTGGGCCGGCCCGACGAGCTGAAGGGCCAGGCGCTCTGCGTGTTCGTCACCGTCAAGGCGGGGCAGAAGGCAGACAGGGCGCTGAAGGAGGCGCTGACCGCCCACATCGACAAGGAGATCGGCAAGTTCGCGCGGCCCGACTCCATCCGGTTCACCGACGCCCTGCCGAAGACGCGGAGCGGGAAGATCATGCGGCGGCTGCTCAAGGAGATCGCCGCCGGCACGGCGCAGGGAGATACGACGACGCTCGAGGACCTCAGCGTGCTGGCAAAGCTCCGCGCTGACGAGGAATAGCGCGGGGCAAGCTCGGATCGGCTCAGGGGAGCGTCACGAGGGTCGTCTGAGGCTGGTTGTCGACCCTTCGTGGCGCGGGTGTCCCGTCGCGCGATTTCCAGTGGGCCCAGTACCGCTCCTTGCCGATGCGGTGGTTCAGCACCGCGTCGGTCGTGTAGACGAAGCCGGGGCGCCACAGCTTGGTGGGGATCCTGGGAGGGAACGCCATCTCCCGATCGGTGGGATCCGGTGGGATCAGGCTCCAGGCGGCGCGCTCTTCCACCGTGGAGCGCACGTCGAACGACGCGTCCCCGAGGGGCTGGTCTCCGGCGACCTCGAACCAGCTCTCGACCCGAGGCTGCACGCCGTCCGTGACCCGCACGCCGAGGAGGCGGAGCCCCCCGGTGAACGACGTCGCGGGGCCCTTGTCGAGCGACGGCTCGATGTCCTGCAGCCATCGCTGGGCGCTCGCCGCGTCACCCGACGCCACGGCGACGTTGTGGGCGATGCGTTTCTCGTCGAGCGTGGCGGGCGTGCCCGTGGGAACCGTCGCCGGCTGTCCCAGGTGCGTGCGCCACTCCCACGTCAGCCACGGGTCGGGAGACGCGCCGATGCTACGCGTGGGCTCCGTGCCCCCGTAGAAGAGCCACTCGAGCACGTTCGGCTCGCGCTCCTCGAGCGAATAGGCGTCGAGGGGCGCGGGCCGCTCCCGCTGGTCGACCACCCAGGCGTCACCGTAGATGCGGACGTGCGCGCTCGACGCGATCTTTCGCTGCTCGTCGCCGGTGAGACCGCTGGCGCGGGCGAGCCAGAACGGGTGGCCGGACACGTCGGAGGCGCCGACCGCCGGGGTCTCGGCGGCGTTGCCGACGGCCTGCGTCTTCCACTGGAACTCCCAGCCCCACTGGACGCTCTTGTGGGCGTCGATCGGGGTTCCGCGCTTCATCTTCGGGAGCACCACCTCCTGCATCACGTAGAGGAGGTCGACGTGGCTGCGGATGAGGGAGCCATGCTCGTCGTAGCGGCCGCCGGTGCGCCGCCAGACCGCGAGCGACTTGACCGCGTCGGGCGTCATCGCGATCGCGGGGAGCAGGCCGAGAGCGAGCCCGGCCGCGCCCGCGAGCTGTACGCGCGACGCCCCGATGGGCCGGATGCGCCGCGCGATCCAGGAGACGGCGATCCCGAGCGTGCCGGCGAGCTCCGCGAGCGCGAGCGCGAAATAGGCCGCGAAGTAGTGCGGCCAGTAGATGTGCACGTCCGCGCCCTTCCGGAACGCCACGTACTGGACGACCGCCGCGAAGAGGATGCCGAGCGCGTAGGTCTCTTCGTCCCGCCGCACGACGAGGAGCCGGAGCAGACAGAGGGGCGCCGCGATCTTTCCGAGGAGAATGGCGAGCGGCGTGAAGCTGAAGTCGATCCACGCCCGCCGCGCCTGGAGCGCATCCTGGAGCGTCGAGAAGCCGCCCCCGCCGCGGGAGTCCTCGGCGCCGAGCCACTGAGGGATCTGATCGACGCGCGCGAAGAGACCCACCCACCACATCAGCGACACGGCCATGATGACCACGCACGCGGCCCACCAGCGGGCGTACGGCGCGACCCGGAAGCGCGGCGTCAGCCGGGCCGGGAAGACGAAGGCGCGGAGGAACGCCCACGCCATCGTGGGGGCGACGAGGATGTAGCCGACCCAGTCGCCCGAGACGACGACGCAGAGTCCCGCGAGGCTCGCGGCGAGGTAGCGACCGCGCCCCGTGTCCATGTGGCGCGAGTGGCCCCAGAAGAAGAGCAGCGTGCCGAAGATGCAGATGGTCTCCAGGTTCCAGTAGGTCGAGAAGCCCACGGCGATCGGGACGACCACGTACCCGGCCGCCGCGACGGCCCCGATGGCGGCGCCCCAGCGCTCCTTGACGATGGCGAAGAGGAGCGGCGGGATGGCGACGCTCAGCACCACCGCGGGCAGATGAATGAGGGCGTCGTGGTGACCGAAGAAGAGATAGAGAATCGCCGGGACGTAGTACTGCCCGTACGGGTGGTGGCACATCAGCGCCGCCCCCTCGGGCCGGATGCCCGTGTACCAGGAGCGGCCCGGGTAGAGGCTGTGCCACCGGATCATCTGCTCGGCGGCCATGAAGGTGCCGGCGTTGCCGGCGCCCGTGTGCCCTCCGCCCGGAATGCCCCCCATGCCCCAGATGGCGGTGAACCCGAGCCAGGCGGTAGCGATGACGACGACGGCCAGAGCGACGCGATCGACGCCCTTCACGGCTCCATCTTCTCGCCCGGCGGTGGGGCGGCGGGCGCCAGGGCAGCGAGGTCGGGTCGATTGTCGAACTGCAGGAGGAAGGAACCCAGCATCGAGCGAAGGTGCCCGACCTCTTGCGTCAGCGCCATCGTTTCGTAGAGGTCGTGCTGCTCGAAGTAGTCGTTGGGCCAGTCGTAGAGCTCGTACCTGCCGCGGCTGCGATCGAGGATGAGATCCCAGTGCGCGTCGCGCACCGAGACGATCTGCAGCGGGTCTTTGCCCCGAAGGATGAACTCCGGCAGGTAGTACTCGTGGAAGAGGTACCGCTTCGGATCGCGCTGCCCCTCGAACAGCTCCGGCAGCAAGCTCGTTCCGTTGAACTGCGGGGGCTGCCCGATCTTCATGAGGTCGAGGAGCGTCGGCGCGATGTCCATCGTCGACACCGGGTCTTCGTCCCGCCCCGGCGCGATCCCCGGGCCGTGCACGATGAGCGGGACGTGGAGCGTCGCCGTGTAGAGGTCGTACCCGTAGTGGAACTGGCGCGACTCCGGGTTGGGGTGGAACACCGTCGAGTGGTCGGCGGTGAAGACGATGTACGTGGGGTCCGGGCGCTTCTCGAGCGCGTCGAAGAGCCGTCCGAGCTCCCGGTCGATGTAGCGAAGCTCCGCCTCGTAATACGAGAGGTCGCTGCGGTCGGCGTACTGGACGCCGGGCAGGGGGTTGTAGGGCGGGTGCGCGTCGTAGTAGTGCACCCACATGTAGAGGGGGCGATCGCGCTGCTCGGAGAGCACGCGCAGCGCGGCGTCGGTCACCTGGGGCGCGTTGTGCTTCCCGGCCGACAGCGCCGAGATGTCCACCTGCTGGAACCCTCGCGTCATGCTCGGCCAGCGGGACTTCTCGAAGTACACGTTCGGGAGCACCGCCACCGTGTCGTAGCCGGCGTCGTCGATGAGGTCCTGGACCTGCTTCTCCTTGGGCCCCACCGAGTACGGGATGCGCGGCGCGAAGCTGAAGACGAGCTGCGAGTCCCATCGCGACGTGAACATCGACGGGAAGGACAGGCGCGTCGACGGCCCCTGCGAGAAGGCGTGGGCGAAGAGCATCGAGCTCGCGGCGAGCTTGTCGACGTTCGGCATCAGGGGGACCGGGCTGCCCAGCGCCGAGAGGCGAGGGGCGCCGAGCGCGTCGACGCTGATGAAGATGACGTTGGGCCGGTTGGGAATCTTGCCCGGCGCCACGAACTGCCGGGCCCGGGGCCGGATGGACTGCGGCGTCGAGTCCACGCCGTCGCAGTCCTCGTCGATCCGGTTGCCGGGGATGTCGGTCGCGCCTGCGTGCCGGTGGGCGTTG
>JBEKGQ010000138.1:0-11601 GCA_050012715.1 Polyangiaceae bacterium | reverse complement strand
GGCCGCGTCGCCGGCCAGGCCGCTGCACTCCGCGCCTCCCCCCGAGCTGCTCCCCGAGCTCGAGCTGCCGGAGCTACCGGAGCTCGAGCCACCCGACGAAGAGCTGCATCCGCCCGCGAACGACAATAGCAGGCAAGACACGAGGGACACGGCGACGAGTGTGGGCTTCATGGGGGGGCTCCTTTGGTCCAACGAGGATCACGCGGAAACGCGCCGGGACCGGACACGTCGGGTCACCTTTTCTGGTCGACCCTCGCGATTTCGCCGCGAGCCGCGACGGCCTCCCAGGAATCGGCACCGAACGTCTTCTCGAAGATCGCCTGGGCCTCGCGCAGCTCGCTCTCCGCCTCGCTTCGGCGGTCCTCGTCGAGGAGGATGGCGCCGAGGGCGAGCCGGGCGCGCGCCGTGTAGGCGTGACCCTTCCCGAGGTGGGCGAGGCAGAGGTCGAGCGACCGGCGGGCCGTCTCCTCGGCCTCGGCGAGCCTCGCCAGGTGCCGCAGCGTCGTCGCTCTTCGCGCCAGCAGCCGCGCGACGCCAGCGTTCTGCGGGCTCGGATCCTTGGCGTAGCGCGCGAGGGACGCGTCGAAGAACCTCAGGGCGTCCTCGTAGCGCCCCATGTGGTCGAGGGCGTAGCCGTGCTACTGGAGGGTGCTCTCGATGTCCGCCCACTCTTCCCCGAAGACGCGGATCTGGCGCGCCTCGACGTCCGTGAGGAGCGCCTCGGCCTCCGCCGCGCGGCCGAGCTCGATGAGATCGCGCGAGAGGTTCGTCTCGCACCGGAGCGTGTCCGTGTGGTCCTTGCCCTTCGCCGCGGCGAGCAGCTCGCAGGCCCGCTGCTGGAGCTGCGCGCCCTCGGGGAAGTGCCCCTCGTCGGCCAGGACGACGGCGAAATCGCACATCACGGAGACCGACGCGGGATCACGCTCGCCGAGGCGCTTCGTGTAGATCGCGAAGGCCTGCCGGTGGAGCCGCTCAGCCTCGGGATAGTCGTCGAGCCGGCGCCTCGCCCCGCCCAGGTGGTGCAGGATCTTCGCCACGAGAACCCCGTCCGGGCCTTCGTTCTCGAGCGCGATCGGCAGCGCGCCCTCGAAGATGGCGGCCGCCTGGGTGAACTCCTGGTCTTCGAAGGCGATGCTGCCCAGGAGGTCCATCGTGGTCGCCACCGGACCGCTCCGCGGACCGCTGACCCGGCGCTCGATCTCGAGCGCGCGCTCCGCGCTCGCCTTGGCGCGGACGTCGTCGTCGAGGTCGTACCAGGTCTCCGCGAACGTCTGCAGGAGCCGCGCTTGCACCTCCGGCTGGTCGTCGAGCTCGGCGACATGGGCCTCCCCGCGCTCGAGGATGTCGCGCTGCGTGAGGGGCCGGCCCTGGGCATTGTCGGGTTCGAACGCCTGGAGCATCGACACGAGATAGTCCTGCGCGACCCTGGCCTTGCGCGCCTCTTCACGCGCCCGGCGCGCTTGCCAGAGAGTGCCGACGAGGCCCACGACGAGAGACACGATCGCCGCCGCGGCGATGGCCACGGCGACGCGATGGCGACGCACGAGCGAACGGAGCAAGTACCGGGTCGCGTCGCCCCGCGCCAGCACGGGCGCTCGCTCGAGGTAACGCTGCACGTCGGCCCCGAGCGCCCCCGCCGACGGGTATCGCTCCTGAGGGTCCTTCCGTAGAGCCTTGAGGACGATGGCGTCGAGGTCTCCGCGGAGCGCGCGGCGAAGGGCCCTCCGCGAGCCGCTCGGGCGGCCGTCGGCCACGTTCGCCGAGAGCGAGGAGCTCGGCCTCGACGGGAGCCCCGAGAGGATCGCATGCTGCAGCTCGAGCGGGCTCTTGCCCGTCGTGCGATGCGGCCGCGAGCCGGTCAGGAGCTCGTGGAGAATGACGCCCAGCGCCCACACGTCGGTCGCGGTCGTGATCGCGCCGCCCTCGATCTGCTCCGGCGCTGCATAGTCGAGCGTCATGGGCCGCTCGTTCGTGCGGGTCAGCCCCGCGTCGTCCTCTTCCAGGAGCTTGGCGATCCCGAAGTCGACGATCTTGGGGTCGCCGTCGCTCGTGACGAGGATGTTGCTCGGCTTGAGGTCCCGGTGCACGACGAGGTGACCGTGCGCGAACTGCACGCCCGCGCACGTCTCGACGAACAGCCGCAGGCGCGACTCCACGTCGAGGTCGAGATGGATCGCGTGCTCCGTGAGGTGACGGCCCTCGATGAGCTCCATGGCGAGCCACGGCCGGCCGTCGCTCGTCATCCCGCCATCGACGAGCTTGGCGATGCGTGGATGCGACAGGCGCGCGAGGATCTGTCGCTCCCGGCGGAACCGCGAGGCCGCCGCCTCGTCGTCCCTCGCCGGCAGGATCTTGAGGGCGACCCTCTGCTCGAAGTCCGCGCCGATGCGCTCGGCGACCCACACCTCGGCCATGCCTCCTCGGCCGAGGAGCGAGATGGTGCGGAAGGGGCCGAAGGTCGTGCCGGGCGCCTCGCGCGCCGGAGCGACCGCGCCGATCGCCTCGAGCGCCGAGACGGCTTGCGCGGCGGCGTTCCCGGAGAGCGCGCCGCCGTCCCTCGCGTCGGCCAGGATCAGCCGACGTGCCTCGGCGAGCACCCGGGGATCGACGTCCTCGCGACCGAGCAGGGCCTCGCGCTCCGTCGGCGGCCGATCGAGCGCCTCGTCCACCAGCGCCATCGCCGCCGCGAAGAGGTCTCGCTCGGAGCTCATGGCGCCATCAGCGCCCGAGCTCGGCCAGGATGAACGCGCGCGCCTTGCGCCAGTCTCGCCGGACGGTGCGGACGTCCAGACCGAGGGCGGTGGCGATCTCCGCTTCTTCGAGGCCGGCGAAGAAGCGCCACTCCACGACGCGCGCGAGCCGCTCGTCCAGCGCGGCCAGCTTGGTGAGGGCCGCGTCGATGGCGAGCAGCTCATCGACGTTGGAAGAAGCCCCCGGCGCCGAGAGGGTCGACGTGGTGAGCGGCACGAGCTGCGGGCGTTTCTTGGCCCCCCGCCGTCGCGCGTGGTCGACGAGGATGTGACGCATGGCGCTCGCCGCGACCCCGAGGAAATGCGCGCGGCCCTCGAAGCCGCCGCCGCTCACCCCGAGCTTGAGCCAGGCTTCGTGGACGAGGCCCGTCGTGTCGAGAGTGTACCGCGCGCCGCGCCGGAGCTGACGGCTGGCGAGCCGTCGAAGCACGTCATAGAGCGCCGTGAACGACTCGTCCCCGGCGTTCACGTGGCACGAACGCTCATGTCTCCCGGCCTCCCCAAGGAGCGAACGCTAACCCGTTTCGCGGTCTTCGTCGAAGGTGAGCGCCTCACCTTCGAGGCGTCGAGGGAGGCTCCGCTGGCGCTACGATGGCGACCGTGGCGGACGTCGAGGCCGATCTGCTCATCGCGCTGCGCGCGATCGCCGGAGTCCAGTCCGGGGGCGACTTCCGCATCCGTGACGGCGACGTCTCGTTCGACGTCGACTACGTCGGCGGCAGCTCGTCGCGCCTGACGCTCGAGGCCGCCTCATCGCGCGCCCGATCGCCCGGTCACGCATGTCGGGCGACTCGGACTCGCACACGCGCATCTTCGAAGTCTGCGCGGCGGCGTTCTTCTGGCTAGCGCTTCTCGAGAGCTACGTCGGCACGGGCCCGTCGGCGGCTGGCTTCTCGTCCTTGCGGGGCGGATACCGCCGGTCGATGAACCGGCAGAACCGCTCCTTGAACCGCGTGCGGTTCTCGCGGACGTCGAACCAGGCGCGGTGAAGCGCGCTCTCCGTCGCGACGACGGGGTACCACGTGTCGCGCAGGAGCGGAGACGCCCTCTCGCAGCGGTCGACGACCGTCTCGAGGAAATTCCACACCATGAACGCGTAGGCGTCGTACTCGCTCGCCTTGAGCGGATCCGTCGGCGGCGTGCGCGCGCGGAGATACGGGCGCTCGAGCGCGATCTTGAGGAGCTCGAAGTAGACTCGGTCGAGCTCGGCGTAGTAGCCCTCACGGAGCGTCGTGGTGAAGATGTACGCCGAGTAGAAGAGAGTGAGGACGATGCCGATCGAGCCCAGCGCCGTCGCGATGACCCCCGCCTTGGTCCACCAGTCGACCGCGGTCATGTCGTGCCTCTCATCGGCGCGAGTGTACCGTCTACTCGACGCCGACGGGATCGGGCAGGGCCGCGAGCATGGTCGCGATGCGCGAATCGTCCGGCGGCACGTGGTAGACGTCGCGGTAAATGGTCTTCAGCCATCGCTCGAGGTCGCCGCGGGCCACGGGCGTTCCGTGCGCGGCTCCGGCTCGGTAGACGAGGAGCACCATCTCGGGCGCAGGGCCTGCGCCCTGCAGCGGCATGAGGTACCGCAGCCCGGCGAGCTTCGAGCAGCCGAGGCGATGGTAGAACTGCAGGCGGCGCATCCGCAGCTCACGATCGCTCGAGGCTTCGCGGTCCGAGTCGACCTCCAGCAAGACGGGCAACGCCTCGCCCTCGGGCGTCACCGCGCGCTCGACCGTCTTCTGGAACAGCTTCGCCCCGAAGCCGTGGCCGCGCCGCTCGGCCACGACCGCCATGTACTCCAGGAGCGCGAAGCCGCTGCCCGGCGGCACGAAGAGGATGCTGAAGCCGAGCACGTGACCGGCGTCGTCCCGCGAGATCCACACGCGGTACGCGGGCGCGTCCACCATGGCGCGCAGCCACGCCTCGGGCTTCTGCTCGCGCGTCGCGATCGACGACGCGTAGATGGCGAAGAGCTCCTGGAACGGCGCACCTTCCGCGGATGTCAGGAGCTCGAGCGCCACGAGGGTGACCTTCACGGTTTCATGGCTGGCGATCCCCGTCCAGGGCCGTCATGAGCCCGAGCGCCCCCGACGTCATCGTCATCGGCGCCGGCGCCGCGGGGCTGACCGTCGCGCGCGACCTCACCCGGAGCGGGCTCCGCGTCCTCGTGCTCGAGGCACGCGACCGACTCGGCGGACGCATCTGGTCGCACCACACGCCCGACGGCCCCATCGAGCTCGGCGCCGAGTTCGTGCACGGCGCCGTCGAGGAGATCCTCGGCGTCGCGCGCGAGGCGCACCTGCCGATGCGCGAGCTCACCCGAACCGCCGAACGCGACGCGCCGCGGGGCTCGAACCCCCGCCACGAGGCCTTCGCCGCCATCGACATGCTCCTCGCGCACGCGACCGACGGCGAGGACGAGTCGTTCCAGCACCTGGTCGACCGCGTCGACCTCGACGCGCACACCAAGCAGCGCGCCCTGATGCTGGTCGAGGGCTACCACGCCGCCGATCCGACGAAGCTCGGCGTTCAGTCGCTGCTCGACAACACCGCCGCCGACGAACAGCCCGGGGCGGAGCACCAGTTCCGGTGGGTGCAGGGCTACGACGGCCTCGTCGCGGCGCTCGCCGCTCAGGCGGACGCCGACCGTTGCACGGTGCGGCTCGAGGCCGTCGTCACCGCCGTCGCGTGGAAGCCCGGGCACGTGGTCGTCCGCCTCGCGACCGGCGAGGAGCTCACCGCGCCGCGCGTCGTCGTCACCGTCCCGCTCGGCGTCCTCAAGGCGGGCGCCATCGACTTCTCGCCGCGCCTCGCGGAGAAGGACTCCGCCCTTCGCCGGCTGGAGATGGGCGCGACGGCCAGGGTCAGCCTGCTGCTCCGCGACGATGCCTGGCCGGGTCGCGAGGCCTTCTCCGCGGAACGCTCTCTATTCACGGGGCACCCCCCATTCCCCATGTGGTGGATGAGCCAACCCGCGCCGCGCCCCGTCGTCACGGGCTGGGGTGGTCGGGGCGGAGCCCTCGCGCTCGCGGGGCTCGCCGAGGAGGACCGCCTGCGGACGGCGGTCCGCGAGCTCGCGGCGGCGCTCGGCGTCGAGCCGGATCGCCTGAAGCAGAGCGTCGCCGGGGCCTACCACCACGACTGGCTCGGCGATCCCTTCGCGCGCGGCGCTTACAGCTACGCCGGCGTGGGGGGACGGCGCGCGGGCGCCGAGCTCGGGGCCCCCATCGAGGGGACCCTCTTCTTCGCCGGCGAAGCCACGCTGTCCGATGGCCGCAACGCCACCGTCCACGGAGCCATCGCGAGCGGCGCCCGAGCGGCCAGCGAGGTGGTCGCGGCGACGCGCGCCGGCTGAGAGCGCCCCGCGATCCGGAGCCCGACTCAGGGGGCCACGCCGCTCGGAGTGCGCGCGAACGACCTGTTCCAGCGCGGCGATGCGCTCGGACAGGCGCGCCTCGAGCGTGTCGATCCTGGCGTCGAGACGGTCCGAGGAGCTGGTGACTGCCTCGAGCACCGCGGCCATCTGGGACTCGACGCGCTCGAGCACGACGCCGAAGCCGCGGATCGATTCGGCGGTGGAGGGAGCCCGTCGGGCACCGGTGGTTCGTCGAGCGGCCATGGGATCGGTTCTCCTATGCCGGGCCGGCGCGCGCAAGACGCGGTGCCGAGACTCGGGCGCGATCCCGGAGAGCAGCATTCGTGCCCCGTCGCGGTGCTTGAACACTCGCTGGGTTACAGGGGCGCGGGGGTGTCCTGGACGATCCGGGGGGCTGTCTGGGGACAGGCGGGTACGGGGAGCGCACGCTGCTCCGTGACGCGCGGGACACGCTCTATACCGGTCTGCTCCTGGCGTCGGTCCACGCGGCGGCGCGTGCTATCCTGGAGGCGGTCATGGCGAGCGGCAATTACCAGTATCAGAGCGACTTCGCGCGACGTTACTTCGGACAGGGGAAGGCGGAAGGCAAGGCCGAGGCGGTGCTCGCGGTCCTGGCGGCGCGCCAGATCGCCGTGCCCGACGAGATCCGCGCGCGCATCACGGCCTGCGCCGACGTGGCGATCCTCGATCGATGGCTGGCGCGGGCAATCACGGCGCTCGCCGCGGCGGACGTCGTCAGCGAGTAGCGTGACGTCGTACCGGCTGACTCTCGAATCGAAGGCGGACGTCCTGGCCGAGCTGGCCGCGTCTTCGAGTGTGACATGGCCGACCCCAAGCACGGCACCCAGGTATGGGCCCTGACCCAGGTCGTGCGGCTTGCGGTCTCCCGGGCGACCGAGCAGGGGGCGGAGATCGACTGAAGCACGAGCCGGCGCCGGCGCCGCTCACGACCGATACGCCGCGAGCCCCTGCAAGCTCACCTGCGCCCGCTGTCCGAAGTCGCTCGACGGCGCTTCCTCCACGGCGCGCCGGAAGGCCTTCGCGGCGTCGTCGTACCTGCCGAGCGCGCGCATCCCCTCGCCGAGGAAGAACGCGCGCGTGGCCTGTGCGCCCGGCTTGCCCCCGAGGACGAGCGCCTCCTCGAGCCGCGACACGCCTTCAGCGGCCTCGCCCGCCAGGACGAGCGCCGTCCCCAGAGTGCCGATCTGGTTGGCACGCGAGAGCTTCGCCGCCTTCCCGGCCGCCTCGGACGCCACCAGGGACTCCCGGGCACGAAGTACGGCGTCGGCGGCATTGCCCGAGAGCGCCAGGGACCAGGCGAGGTTGTTGAGGTACGTCGGACGCGACGCCGCCCTGAGCTGGGCAGGGTCGATGGTCGACAGGACGGAGACCGCCTCCGGATGGCGCCCCTCCAGGCAAAGCTGGGTCCCTTCGACGGGCTGGAACATGCGCGCGCTCGCGGGGGAGTCCGGGTACATGGCGCGCAGCTCCTCGATGAGCCTTCGAGCCCCCTCGTAGTCCTGCGCCTCGTTCAGCCGCCCCATGCGCCGTTGCGCGCGGGCCATGAGCCAGATGGAAACGCCGAACAGATACAGGAAGAAGGCCACGACGATGAGCAGGATGAGCGGGGTGCGGTAGGGCGAGACGGGCCCCAGGCGGTGGAGCAGGATGATGACGGGGATCACGCTGGACAGCCCGACCCATCGCGCGCAGCGGAGCCGGTTCCGCAGAGTCACGCTCCGATTCTACGCCGACCTCGAGCACCTTGCCGACCACCCCGCGGCTACCCCGGGCCGCTCCGGGCTTGGTGGCAGTGCCGCACGGTATCAATCGGCGTACCATCGCGCAGTGGTCGACTGGCTCGCCCTCGTCACGAAGTGGGACGGTGCGCTGAAACCCACTCAGGGGCTGCGAGCGTTTCCGCCTGCATCCGCTGACGCTCTCGGCGCGCTCCGTGCGATGTTGGGGACGAGCCGCACGGCGCTGCTCGATCTCTATACGACAACCGATGGCATCCAGACCACGGTGCGTATCGAAGGGGCCGAGCTGGATGACATCTGGCTGGTGTGGGGCGTCTCGGAGCTCCTCGACCGGAACGCGATACGAGAGGAGGCAACGCGCTTCGCCTTTGCTCACGCGGGCGTGGACGGCATCGTGTTCCGAATCGACCCGAGCGACGGTGATTCGGTTCACGTGTACTGGCCGATGGAGCGACGAGAGGAAAAGCGCGCCCACTCGCTGCAGGCCTTCCTGGACGGCTGGTGCCACGGAACAATAACGATCTAGACTGCTTCGGCCGTGACGCGCTGCGGGGAGGCCGGCGTCGTCCCGGGCATCCATGGGGTACGATCCGGTCGATGAAATGGCTCGCGCGCTCCTCCCGCGACACCATCTGCTGGTGCAACTGCGCCGACGCCGAAGCCATCGCGTCGCCGCCCGGAAGCGCTCAGATGGACTGCCCATGGTGCGGCTGCGGCTTCCTCACGCTGTGTATCTCGTGCCAGAAGGCGTTCACCTACGCGCGCTGCGTGGAGGTCCCGCTGACGGCCGAGGAGATCGTGCAGCGATGGCACAAGGGATCTCTCGGCCGTGACTGCGCCGACGACGATCTGGCCGAGTACGCGGGCGCGCTCCGCGAGGTGGCCGAGCCGCTGGTGCTCGGAGAGGAGTACGTGACCCTCGACGGCGAGCTGCTCGACGTGCGGGAGGGAGCCCGCTTCGCGGGAGTCGCCGCGAGCCACGATCTCGCGGTGGTGCCGCACGTGATCCACCGCGGGGACAAGGAGGGGCTCTGCAAGGCGCTCGACCGGAGCTACTGGGAGGCGCACGCGGCGTCGTGAGCTTCGGCCGCCCAACGGCGTCGCGAGGGCGTGTCAGACGTCGTCGCGGGCCAGTGCCCGCCAGTCCACCTCGACCGCGACACCCGTGTCAGCCGCGTCCATCCACGACCGCGCGTCTCCCGCGACGTTCCCGGTGCTCAGGCCCCAGGTCCCGCGCTTGCACCTGCGCGACGAGAGGAGGGTGGGATGGGTCGCCTGGCGCGAGCAGCGGTTCCGGCCGTGGGCGGGCTCTTCGTCCTGAGTGGAGCGGCCGCCCTGTGGCCGCTGACGACCACCGGATGCCTGGGGTGCGTCGGGACGGACGACTGCCCCGGGGGCGGGTCGAACGGAGGGTTCACGATCGACCTGTCGTGCATGAACACGGAGCTGGTCGGCGTCCAGCTGAGCGGCGCATGCGCGGAAGACGCAGGCCCCGGCGGGGTCTTTTCCGAATTCGGCGACACCGTCGAGATCATGGCGAGCGGGCCTGGCGACTGCCACTTCGACCTCACCTTCGCCGACGGGTTCACGTACTCCGGTGACGTCCAGGTCCAGTTCGTGGAGGAGCACCCGGGGTGCGCGTGCCCGCCGTACACGAGCAGCTCTCCGTCCACCGTGACCGTCAGCAACCCGAGCTCCACCTGCATCACGAACGTACGGACGCCCGACGTGCTCGCCTCGCAGCAAGGCGGGCCGACGGGCGTTGTGGTGGACGCGACGAGCATCTACTGGGTCGTCCAGGGCTTCGACGGGTGGATGTACGACGGCTCCGTCATGAAGGCGTCGCTCGACGGCAGCACGGTCACGACGCTCGCGACGGGGCAGGGCATCCCGGGGGCCATCGCGGTGGACGCCACGAGCGTCTACTGGACGGCAGGCGCATGCGATCAGGACGCCGAGTGCTTCGAACAGGGCTCACCGAGCTGCACGGAGGTCGTGATGAAGATCCCGGTCGGCGGCGGCACGCCCGTCACCCTCGCCTCGGGCATGCCGTACTCGGGTAGCGGCGCCATCGCCGTCGATGCGACGAGCGTGTACTGGACGGGTTTCGACACCGTGATGAGCGTCCCGCTCGCCGGCGGCACGCCCGTCACGCTCGCCTCGGGACAGGGAGGCGTCAATGCCGTCGCCGTCGACGCTACGAGTGTCTACTGGACGAACGCGGGCACCAGCGCGAACGGTTTCGCGGACGGTGGCGTGATGCAGGTCCCCCTCACCGGGGGTGCTACGACGACCCTCGCCGCCGGACAGATGCTCGCGTCCAGTCTCGTCGTGGGCGCCGCGGGCGTCTTCTGGGCGACGTCCGCCGCCGGCGGGGTGAGCTCGATCGTCACGGCGCCCCGGCAGGGCGGCGCGCCCACCACGCTCGCGTCGGGGCACTTCAGTCCGGGCGGCATCGCGGTGGACTCCACGAACGTCTACTGGACCAACGCCCGCGGAGGCATCGTGATGACGGTGCCCATCGGCGGTGGCACCGTGACGGAGCTCGCCTCGGGACAGGTCACACCCGTGGGCATGGCCGTGGACGACACGAGCCTCTACTGGGCCAATGTCGGCAGCCAGGGCGGCCCCAACGACGGCTCGATCGCGAAGCTGACGCCGAAGTAGACGAGCCAAGGCCCGCTGTAGCGTCACGGTCTCGACCGAGGCGAGCCTATCGTCGCCTCATCGGTGAGGGCTTCACACGACGCCGTCGAGCGCGTCCCTCATGTCGTCACCCGCGCGATCGTTGGGAGGCAAACTCTCGATCCCGCTCACGTCGCACAGGAAGACTCCCGTCGAGAGGGCCAGTGCCACGGTCTCGGCGCTGTCCGATGGGGAGAGGTGGTGGCAGGGCCCGAGGTCGCGGATCCGGAGGCGCTCCTGCCCCGTTTCGGCGTTCCAGACAACGAGGTTCGTCGGCCCGCCCGGAGAGTGCGTCGCCGCGACCAGCGTGGCTCCGTCGCGCAAGAAGGCGAGGGCCAGGGTGTAACCGCCGGTCGGCAGAGACCGCGCCAGAGCCAGGTCTTGCGTGGAGAGCAGCCGCACCTCTCCGGCTGCGCCGCCGACGGCGAGCCACTGGCGTCCGAAGGCGAGCGCGTCGATTCTGCTGAAGAAGCCTCGCGTCGCGCTGTTCTTGTCCTCGCAGCCACCCGCGCGAGTCCTGCCGACGGCGGCCGGAGCGGCCGGGTCGACGGGGCTCCTGAGGTCCGTCAGCACGACGATGCCGCTGCTGTCGCCCGTCGCGAGCAATTCACCGGAGATGGAGAGCGCGGACGCCGTGACGGTGCCGACGTGTCCGCCTCGGGGGTCGATCAGCGTTCCGCTGTACTCGCCCGTGGTCGCGTCGAGCCGGTAGGTGCCGGCGTAGGCCGTGCGACCGTCGGCGGCCACCACCATGGTGCGCGCCGGCACCCAGGGCTCGCTCGCGCCCCCGCTCCATAGCTTCTTGCCCGTCGCGGGATCGATGCAGAACCGGCCGGCAAGCACGAAGGCTCCCGTCGGGGACGCGGCCAGATGGGTGTGGGCGCCGAGACCCGAGCCTCCGATCGCGACCGATTTCTCCTTCCCGCCGCCGAGAGGAACGAGGCGCAGGCGCCCGTTGCAGCACAGGGCCGCCACCGTGTCGCGGCCGGGGAGGAAGGCGACTTTCCAGGGGTGGTCCTTCGCACCGGTCTCCGTG
>JBEKGQ010000137.1:0-11682 GCA_050012715.1 Polyangiaceae bacterium | reverse complement strand
ACTGTCTGCTGACGCGCGCCTCCGCATGCCCACTCCCAGCGTCTCGGCCCACGGTCGCGCGGCGGCTGCACGCGCGCGTCGGCCTTCGACGCGGTTCATCGGTAGCACGGTGTCGACCGGGTGCCATGAAAAAGTCACTCAGTCATGCGTGACTACGACGCGCCGCAGGGCGGGCGGGGGGCCGCAAACGTGCAGTACCGGGCGCCGTGGTAAGAAAAGGACGCGATGCGAGCATCCGTCTTCTCCGTCCTCGCCCTGGCCGTCGCCACCGTCTCTGTCGCGTGCGCGCGGAAGGACGACGGCGCGCCCGCACCGGCCACCTCGGCGTCGGCGCCCGCGGGGGGAACGCTCCTCCTCGGCGAGCGGATCACCTCGCCCGTCGTCCCCCTGGCCGACATCGCCAAGAACCCCGCGCAGTACGCCGGCCACACCGTCGCGACGACGGGGAGGGTCACCGCGGTCTGCCAGGAGATGGGCTGCTGGATGGAGATCCGCGACGAGGCGGGGCAGGCCCACATCCGGATGCACGGGCACAGCTTCTTCGTGCCCAAGACGGCGTCCGGTCACGTGGCCCGCGTACAAGCGACGCTCGTGAAGGGCTCGGACGAGGAGTGCGCCGAGAAGGGCCCGTCGAGCGGCACGCTCGCGAAGGTGGAGCTCGACGCGACCGGGGTCGAGCTCGACTGACGGTCGAGCCCCGGCACCGGCCTACTTGAAAATGCGGGTCTCGCGCGCCGGGATGGTGATGGTCCCCGTCGCGGGCATGTTCGTGATGAGCTCCGTGAGGCCCGACGGGAGCGCGGTCGTCGTGAGGTCGCCGTCGCTGCGGTTGATGCCGACGTACACCGTGTCGGGGTCCGGGTCGCCCGCCAGCGTCGTCAGCTCGTAGATCCACAGGTCGGCGGTGACCTGCAGCGTGGTGCGCGTTCCTCGTCGCATCGCCGGATGCGCCGCGCGGATCGCCGTCAGCGCCTTGATGCGCGCGTAGAGCGTCTGCTGCGCCGTCGAGTAGCCCGTCCACTGCATCATGCGGCGGTTGTCCGGGTCTCCCGCGCCGGGCTGCCCGATCTCGTCGCCGTAGTAGATGAGCGGCGCCCCCTTGTTCGTGAGCAGCACGCCGAACGCGTTCCCCAGCCGCTCGTACGTGTTGGGGTCCGTCTCCGGAGCCGGCTCCCCCGTCCACGCGTTGCCCGACCCGTCCGTCGTGAGCGCATCCTGGGCGTTCGCGCCGAGCCACGACGGGATGGTCTGCTCCGCGTAGTGGATCGACCGCGGGAGATCGTGGTTCCCGATGAAGGTGCTCATCACGGCGTCGACCGGATAGAACGTGTCGTTGAAGTCCATGAACGACGCCAGCCCCTCCATGCCCCCGGGCTGGTTGAATTCCCACGCATCACCGTCCGGGATCGCCGGCTGGAGCATGGGCGCCGTGTCCCTCAGCAGCATCGCGTCGACGAGGCGGTAGCGCAGCGGGAAGTCGAACTGCCCGTCGAGCGCGGTCGTCGGATTGATGAAGCTCCGGATGTACGCCATGTCGTCGAAGTCGTACGTCTCGCCGACCATGTAGAAGCGCTGCGGCGACCCGCCGTCGGCGACCTGCGCCTCGTACGTCGTCGTCTGCGGGCGAAGCGACGCCAGCCAGCTCGGGTCCACCTGCTTGATGGCGTCGAGGCGGAAGGCGTCGTTGCCGTAAGTCTGGATGAGCCCGAGGGCCGCGTTGACCGAGTAGGTGCGCGCGGCCGACGAGTTGGTGAAGTCGAAGTGCGCGAGGTAGGGCGCGAACCAGCACTTGTAGTCGTTGTAGTCGCTGCACCCGTTGTTCGTGTCCCCGCACTGGCAGAAGGGCGTGAACCAGCTCGGGCTGTCGTTCAGGTGCTGCGTGTAGATCGCCGCCGAGGTGTGCACGTCGACCATCGCGTAGTCGAAGAGCACCTTCAGGTTGGCCGCGTGCGCCGCGGTGACGAGCGCGTGAAGATCGGACGGGCTGCCGAAGCACTTCTCGACGTTGGTCGGATCGCTCGGCCAGTAGCCGTGGTACGCGGAGAAATTGTACTGGTCCGGCGCGCAAGAGCCGTTGTTGCAGAGCTCCCCGGCGCCGGTGACGGTGTCGGCGTTCTGGAGCGGAACCGTGATCCACAGCGTGTTGACCCCGAGGTCGGTGAAGTAGCCGCTCGTGATCTTCTGCGTGACGCCCGCCCAGTCGCCGCCGAGGTAGTTCGCCGAGGTGTATTGCCCCGTGCTGCTGCCGCTGACGTTGCAGTTGTTGCTCGGGTCGCCGTCGAAGAAGCGGTCGACGAAGACGAAGTAGATGACCGCGTCGCGCCAGTCGAAGACGCCCGCGGGGGGCACCGGCGGCGTGGCGCAGGTGTAGTCGTTCGGGCAGGTGATCGCGGCGGCGAGGTTGTTCACGTCCCCCGCGTCGTCGGTCGTCATCGGCTGCATGGGGTTCGTCTCCCAGGTCGAGCCGTTGACGTAGAACTTGTACTCCACGGGCACGTTCCAGGGGACGGGCACGGAGACCGTCCACGTGCTGCCGGAGTGCGCCATCATCACGCCGGTCACCCACGCGCCGGCCGCGAAGCTCCCGCGGAGCTCGACCGACGTCTCGCCGTCGTACGGGTAGGTGAACGTCTCGGGACAGAGCTTGTCCGCGTCCGAGCACGTCGGCGGGCCCGCCTCCGGGATCGGCGGCGTCACGCCGGTTCCCCCGTCGCCGCCGTAGGGCGAGCTCCCGCCGTTGCCGGCGTCGAACAGCGACGCATCGGGCGGGTTGCCGTAGTTGATCTGGTTCACCTGGTCGTTCCCGCACGCGGCCATGACGACGCCGACGGCCGTCAAGGCGATGGCGAGAACGCGCAGGGTGGTCGGCGTCATGGATTCGCTCCGGGGGCGCAGGGGCTCGACGCGGGGACGTAGAGCGCCATGGACAATGGCGCAGCCGGCAGCGTTGTCAACTCAGGGCTGAGTGACTGAATGCGCCCGGACAGGACGTCGACCCACGGCCCAGCGGGAATCCCCGGGAGCGGTGCGGACAAGGGAGCAGACGGATTGCGCTGGAGATCGATGATTGCCGTGTCCGCGCCCGCCACTTCGCGCGCGAAGACGAGCCGCTCGGTGTCGACGAAGAGCGTGCGGTACGTGCCGCGCCGCAGCGCGACCGAGCACGTCCGCGCCTGACCGAGGGTCCGCACCTGCGTGCGCGTCTGCGTCTGCAGCGCCGAGAGCGCGGAGTCCGCGGGCATGACGCGCCGCGAGTCGGGATCCCCCTTGCCGGCCAGCGCCACCTCGTCGCCGTAGTAGAGGATCGGCGCCCCCGGCAGCGTCATGATGGCGCCGAGGGCCATCTGCGTGCGCGCGTAGACGTCGGGATCCGTCGATTGCGGCGCCGGTGTCCAGGTATCGCCGCCGTCGTCGAGGGCCGCCACGCTGGAGAACCGCGACACGTCGTGGTTGTCCGTGATGAGGCCCATGACCGCGCCGGAGCCGGCCCACGTCTCTTCGCCGGTGTGGATGGCCGCGTCGACGTCGACGAGCGACTCGCTGTCGTCCCCGAGCGCGCCGCGGAGCGCCCACATGAGCGGGAAGTGGAACTCGCCGTCGAGTCCCTGCGGCCCGAGATCGAACCGGAGCGCGGGAAAGCCGCCCTGGCTCGTGTAGTTCTCCCCGAGGATGTACGTCCGGTGCGACGGGTTGTCGTACTCCTGCCGCGCCGCCCACGCGATGCGCCGCGAGGCGGCCCGCGGCATCATCGGCACCGCGTCGATGCGCAGGCCGTCGCCGTCGAAACGATCGAGCCACCACCGGACGTCGCTCGTCGTCGTCGCCGCCACGTCGTCGTCGGTCCAGTCGAAGCTCGGCAGGTACGACGTGAACCAGCAGGCCGTCTCGTCGACCGCCCAGGAGCAGCTCCCGACGCCGCAGATGCAGGTGCCGCTCGTGTCCTGGAACCACCCGGCCGCCTTGTTGCCCGTCCAGTACGGGTGCTGCTGGTGCACGTGGTGCGGCACCACGTCGAAGAGGATGCGAATGCCCTTCGCGTGGGCCGCCGCCACGAGCGCATCGACGTCCGCCTCCGCCGCCATCTCCGTCTCGAGCGCGCGCGACTCGCTCGGCCAGTAGCCGTGGTACGAGGTGTACTGGTTGCCGTCGAGGCCCGGCCACGTGCCCTCGGGGTTCTGGTAGAGCGGCGTCAGCCAGATCGTGTTCACGCCGAGCGACTGCAGCTCGCCCGACTCGATGGCCTTCTGCACCCCCGCGACGTTGCCGCCCGCGCGTCCGCCCATCGACGCCGGCGGAGCGAGGGCCGAGCCGTCCGCCGCGCGATAGCGGTCGACCATCACCTCGTACAGGATCGCGTCCTGCCAGTTCCACGTCTGCGCCTCGGTCCAGACCGTGGCCAGCCCCGCGTCCGCGTCGCGGCCCTTCACGTCCTTCGCGTGCACCGCGAGGGTGCTCTTGCCCGGCGGCAGGCCCGCCACGTCCACGTGGATCGTCCCGGCCGACGCCTGGCCCGACGGCGTGACCGTCGTCGGCGTGGCGCCGTGCACCGTCTCCAGGGTCACCGTGGACGGGTCGAGCGCGTCACCCCAGCGCGTCGCCAGGAACGTCGCGTCGATGCCCGCCGTTCCATCCGCGGCCGCGGTCACGTTCTGGACCTGCGTCGCCGGGGTCCCGCAGTCGGGCACGTCGACCCAGGTCACCTCCTGGCCGGCGTGGAAGGCCGTCGTCGCGACGTTGGCGTCGGTCACCCAGACGCCGTCGACGTCGATGACGTACTCGAACGGACCGGCCGGCAGATCGTCGAACCGCGTCGCCAGCCACCCGCCGTCCACCGTGGTCATCGCTTGCCCGGCGCTGGCCCACCCGTTCCAGCTCCCGACGACGCGGACGTCCGACGACGCGCTCGCGGGCTGGTACCAGACGGTCACCGAGCACGAGCGCTGCGGCACGTCGGACGACGACGACGACCCGTGGCACGCCGCGGCGAGCACCACGAGCAGGCATGGAGTGGCGAGCGCAGACCGGAGCCGCACGCCGCCTGATGTAGCACTCCGTCACGTCGGTGCAGCCCCGGCGGCCCAGAGCGCGTAGACGGCTCCCCAGCCCATGGCGAGGAGCAGCAGGAACACCGCCATCGCGGACCATTCCAGCCTCCGCAGTCCGCGCTTGCTCGTCACGACGCCCCACCCCATGCAGGCCGACTGCAGACCGTTGGCCACGTGGTACGCGACGCCGAGGATGCCCAGCGCGTAGGTCGCCAGCGTCGGCGCGTGGAAATGCATGTGCTGCGCGAGGTCCTCGAAGGTCTCCGCGTGGCCCTCGACGATGCGGGGATGAAGCAGGGCCAGCCACAGGTGCGCGCCGAGGAAGAGCAGCACCCCGAGGCCGGCGAGCCGCTGGAGCAGGTACTTCAGGTTCCCGTAGAACCGGTAGCGCACGTTGTTCGGCCGGCTCGTGAGCATCCGGCCGATGCCCCACACGGTGTGAATCGCCAGCGGCAGGAGCACCACGATGCCGGTCAGCGCCTCGGCGACGGGGTGCGGGTACTCGGTCATCGCGGCCTGCCACGCGTCGGCTCCCTGGAAGGCCGAGAGGGCGTTCCACAGGTGGAAGAAGGTCCACACCGAGAGCGGGAAGACGGCGAGGAACGACGCGAGGCGGGCGCGCAGGAAGGACGAGCGGGCGAGCGCGGGCGGGGCGGCGGTGGAGGCGGAGGACATGCGGGTCGGGGATGCTGCGCCACGTCTAGGCCCGGACTCGCCGGTTTACAAGCCCGGGTCCGGCCGCGCGCGGTAGAAGCAGGAGCAATGACGCTCCGGGGACTGGCGCGGGCGGTGGCGGGGGCGCTCGTTCTCGCCGTCCCGCGGGCGGCGCTCGCGGTGACGCTCGAGCCGCACGCCGCGGTGAAAGGCGCGGACGTCACGGCGGTGGAAGTGCGCGCGGAGAAAGGCGCCTGGGCCGACGCGTCGTGGGACACGCTCGACGCGACGCCGCGTACGCCGGGCATCTACGAGGTGCGGCTCCGCATCGAGGGGCCGGCGAACGGGGCCACGGTGGCGCTGCCGCACTGCGCCGGGCGGCAACGCGTCCTGCTCGACGGCGCGGAGGTGCCTTCGTCGCCCGGGCCGGTCCTCGTGGGCGTCGGGGCGGGGCGGCACGAGCTCGGGCTCGTCGTGAAGGTGAGCGCCTACGAGAAGCGCATCGCCTGCGGCGCGCGGCCGCGCCTCGGAACGATGGTGACCACGCGGGAGGACCTCGGCGTCCTCGCGTTCTCGAGCCCCTACGCGGCCAAGGGCGGCGGGCAGGCGGTGGTCTACGTCCCCTGGGGCCATGACCTCTCGAAGCCCGCGGCGCTCCTCGTCGGGCTGCACCCCTGGAACGGCACGATGTGGACCTACGCCGCCTATGCGCAGCTGATTCGCGAGGCGCAGGCGCGCGACGTGCTCCTTCTCATGCCGAGCGGCCTCGGGAACTCGCTCTACACCGCGGACGCGGAAGACGAGGTGCTCCGCGCCATCGACGCGCTGGCCGAGGTCGCGGCGGTGGATCCGCGACGCGTATCGCTGTGGGGCGCGTCGATGGGCGGCGCCGGCGCGACGACGGTGGGCTTCCACGCGCCGGACCGCTTCGCCAGCGTGACGAGCTACTTCGGCGACTCGAAGTACGACGTGTCGACCTACGTGCGGTCGATCCTGCCCGACGATCCGACCGCCCACCTCGTCAACGCGCTCGACGTGGTCGACAACGCACTGCACCTGCCGGTCTGGCTGATTCACGGCGAGGATGACCGGTCGTCGCCCATCCGGCAGAGCGAGATGCTCGCGCAGGCCATGGCCGGTCCGCGCTTCTCCGTGCGGTTCACGCGCGTCCCGGGCATGGGGCACGAGGGGCCCCTCGTGGCGAAGTTCCTGGCCGAGGTGGTGGCACGCGCGGCGACGTCGCGGGTGCCCGAGCCCGTGACGCACGTCGAGTACCGCGGCGTGCGGCCATGGGATACGGGAGCGTACGGCGTCCACGTCGTGCGTCGATCGACGAAGGGCGACGTGCTCATCGCGGTGGACGTGCGCGCGGACGGGGTGCACGTGACGCGAGCGGAAGGGGTGCGCGCGGTGGTGCTCGATCCGGGCGCACTCGGGACGTCGCCGGAGCACCCGCCGGCCATCGCGCTCGACGGAGTACACGGCGTCGAAGCTCGCTGGGCTGGGAAGACGCCGTGAGCGCGCGCGGCGAGCGGCGGCTCATGCTGGCGACGCCGATGGTGGCGATGGCCACCGTGGCACTCGGGCTGCGCATCGGCGCGGGGAACGCGGTGCGCGCCGCGGTCGTCTACGGCGCGCCAGCGTCGGCCGCGGGCACCGGGCTCGCATGGCAAGTGGTCGCGTTCGACGAGGAGCGCGGCTACCGGGAGCCGGCGCCGCGGGTCGACCTGGAAGTGCTCGCGCGCGAAGGCGACCGCGAGGCCCACTGGCGAGGCGTGACGAGCGACGACGGCGCGGCGGAGATGGCGCTGCCCTTCGCCGGAACGGCGGTGCACCTCGAAGTGCGCGCCGGGAGCACGCTCCTCGCCGCGGGGGAGGCCGCACCCGCGCCGCCGCTCGGGCGCGATGCACCCGCGACGTCCTGGGCCCGCTTCGCCCGCCGCGAGGGCGACGTGGTGCTCGACGTGGCCATCGCCGGGCAGCGCGTGCCCACCGACGTCCCGATGCGCCTCTGGGTGCGGGCCACCGATGGGGCGACGCACGCGGCGCTGGCCGGGGTGACCCTCGAGGCGGAGCGCGACTCGGCCTTCGTGCCGGCCTCGCCCCACGTGACGACCGACGCTCGCGGCTGGGCGCTCCTCGTCGCGACCCCGGTGGGCCACGCGGTGAGCGTCGTGCTCCACACGACGGCCGCGAGCGGCCGCACCGGCGTCTGGGCGGGGGGCCTGGCCATCGCACCGGGCGCGGCGCAGCTCGCGCTCGACGAACGCGTGGCGCCGGGGAAAGAGGCAGTGATCGACGTGGTCGTGCCGACGATGCGCACGACGGCGTACGTTGAGGTCGACGACGCGCATGGACGCGCGTGGGCCACCGCGGTGCCGGTGAAGGGCGGCGCGGGCGAGAACCCGCGCGCCACGATTCACGTCCCGCCGCTCGCGCCGGGCCTCTACTGGGCCGTCGAGTCGGGCGATCCCGTGGGCGCCTCGGAGCTCGGCGCCGGGACGATCGCGCGTCCCTTCTTCGTGGCCGCGAGCGACGAGGCAGCGCTGGCCTTCGGCACCGACCGCGACGTGTGCTCTCCCGCGGCGGACGCGCGCGACACCGCCCGCGCCGTCAGCCAGTGCCTGGCGCTCGCGGAGGGCACGCCCGTCCCACGGTGGACCGCCCTCGATGGCGTCACGATGCAGCACGCCCGCGACGCGGCGAAGCGAGCCCGCGGGCTGGCGGTGGCGCTGTGGGGCATCCTCGTCGCGGTGGCGCTCGAGGTGCTCCTCTTGCTGAAGGCGTCGGCCACGTCGCGCGCGCGACTGCGGGCGGCAGAGGCGGCGGGTGGAGCGGCGGTGGGGCGCCTGGTCGGCCGGGGATGGTCGGTGGGCCTCGCGGTGCTGGTGGCGATGCTGGGGTTCGCGTTGCTGGCGGCGTTCCTGGCGCGGGTGGGCTGAGCGGGACCCTCTCCCGGCGCTCAGTCCTCCAGCAGCAGCCGCGCGTCCTCCCCCATCTCGTCGTCCACCACCAGGTCCACCGCGCTCCTCGCGAACCGCCTCGCGGCGGCTCCGACCCTCCCATCTCCGCGCGCCGACGCCCACGCCGCCTGATCCACCAGCAGCGCGAGCTCCCACGCGCGGCCCAGCGTCAGCGCGAACCTACGCGCGCCCGCTTCCACTGCCGGCTGTCCCTTCTGCACTGCGCCCTCGATCCACGCGCGCGCGTGCGCCACCGCGCCCAGCGCCGTCTCCGCCGCCTTCGCGTGCTCCCCGTCGTGCGCCGGCTCCACCAATCGCCGCACCTCGCGCTCGACCGGCGCCAGCGTCCCGCTCTTCCCGAGCGCGCGCAGCAGGTCCAGCGACAGCACGTTGGTCGTCCCTTCCCAGATGGGCAGCACCTGCGCGTCGCGCAGGATGCGCGGCAGCCCCGTGTCCTCCACGTAGCCGGCGCCCCCGAACGACTCGAGCACCTCGCTCGCCACCGCCACCGCCTGCTTCGCCGTCGTCAGCTTCACGATCGGCGTCAGCAGGCGCAGGAGCAGCGCGTCCTCCTCCGTCAGCGTCTTCGCCTCTTCCTTGCCGAGCAGCGCCACCGCGCGGAACGTCAGCAAGAGGGCCCCCTCGAGCTCCGCCTGGCACCCCGCCAGCGTGTCGGTGTGCAGCGGCTTCTCGGCGAGCGGCGCCCCGAAGGCGACGCGCTTCTTCGCGTAGTCGCGCGCGAGCGCCAGCCCGCGCCGCATCCCGACGCACGCCCCGATGGCGTTCCACGTGCGCGTGATGTTCAGCATCGGCGCGATGTGCTTGATGCCGTCGCTCATGCCCACGACCGGCAGCGCCTCGACGCCGTCGAGCGTCAGCTCCGCGGTCGGCACCATGCGCGTCCCGAGCTTGTCCTTGAGGCGGTTCACCTGGATGTTCCGCAAGCGGCCCTGCGCGTCGCGCGTCTCCACGTAGAAGAGCGCCAGCCCGTGGCCCCCCGGCGGGTTGCCCTCGGGGCGCGCCAGCGTCAGCGCCATCTGCGACGTCGTCGCGCTCGTGAACCACTTCGTGCCGTAGAGGCGCCAGGCCTCGCCGTCTTTCCGCGCCACCGTCTCGCTGATGGCCACGTCCGACCCGCCGGTGCGCTCGGTCATCCACTGCCCGCTCGTCCACGCCCGCGCCGGGTCGCGGCTCAGGAGACGCGGGAGCGCCCGGTCCACGAGCTCGCGGTTGCCGTGCACCACGAGCGTCTTCGCCGCGCCGTCGGTCATCGCCAGCGGGCACGAGTACACCTCCGTCGATCCGTCGAAGAGGTACGCCAGCGCGAACTGGTGAATCCGCGAGTGCTCCCCGTGCTTCCGCTCGTAGGCCGTGGCCACGACGCCCTTCTCGGCCGCGACCTTCGCCGCCTCCTGCCATACCGGCGTCAGCTCGATGGTGTCCACGCGGTGACCCCAGGCGTCCCACTGGGTGAGCTTCGGCTCCGTCCCGCGGTGCTTGCGGTCGAGCTCGAAGAACGGGCCCCCCGACAGGGCGCCCATCTCGTGGAGCTCCGGCTCGACGGCGCGCCGCACATCGTCGGGCAACGTGCGCTCGAGGTAGCTCCGCAGCGGCTTGTCGGAGGTGAACTGATTCCCGAGGGTGGGGGGCTCCTGGAAGAACGGCATCGCCGGGAGAGACTAGCGCTTCGCCCGGAGTGCGGCAGGGCTCCGGCGCGTCTAAGCTCAAGACGTGCGCGCCCATCGCCTGCTGCTCCTGCTCTTGCCGCTGGCGATCGCGGTCTCTTCGACGTCGCGGGCGCAGGACTTCGACCCGCACGGGCGCCATCACGGGCCCCCGGGGAGGCCACCGGGTGGCGGCGGGCACCCTGCGCCCGGCGGCGGGCATCCCGCTCCCGGCGGGACGCACCCGGGAAAGCCGCCCGCGGGCGGGGGCGAGGCCGGCGGGCCGTCGTCGGCGGTGCTCATCGAGCGGTACACCCGCATCACGCTGTCGCAGCCGGGGGCGTCGTTCCCGCTGCAGCGCCTCGCGCAGCTCTATCGCGAGCGCGACGGCAACATCGCGAAGCTGGTGACGGACTTCGAGACGCGCGCCGCCGCGTCGGGGGCCGACCAGTACGCCGCGACGGTGACCCTCGCCGGTCTCTACAAGCTCGACGGACGTACCGACGACTCCATCAAGACGTACGAGAAGGCCATCGTCCTCAAGCCGAGCGACTCGACCGCGCTCCTCGCGCTCGCGCATCTGTTCCAGGACCGCGGCGACATGGCGGACGCGCGCTCGCGGTACGAGAAGGCCCTGCCGCTCCTGACCGTGCAGGCGGACAAGGAGACGGCGATCCGCGCCATCATGTCGCTGGCCCTGGACCAGAAGGACTGGGCCGGCGCGAAGGCGGCGCACAAGCAGCTCGTCGCGCTCGAGCCGACGAGCCTCTTCGTGAAGGGGGAGCTGGGGCACGAGCTCTACAACCGGGGCGAGTTCACGCAGGCCGAGATCGAGCTGAAGGACGTGGTCACGGCGGCGGCGGGTGACAACCGCGCCCTCGCGCCGGCGCTGAAGGAGCTCGGGCGCGCGCAGGCGAAGGCGCACGAGAACGTGCAGGCGCTGGCGACGCTGAAGCGCGCGCTCGCGACCGCCGGCGAGCAGAGCGCGCTCCGCGCCGAGATCTACGAGATCGTCACGGAGATCTACCGCGCCGATCAGCGGCTGCCCGAGCTCGTGAAGCAGCTCGAGGACGAGCACCCGTCGGACTTCGCGCGCCTCGCCTTGCTCGGCGGGCTCTACGAGGAGACGGGCGACTCGACGCGCGCGATCGACACGTACAAGCGCGCGCTCGCGCAGCAGCCGCGACAGATCGACATCCGCCTTCGCATGATCCGCCTCCTCCAGGCCAACGGCGATCTCGACCGGGCCATCGCCGAGTACGACGGGCTCATTCGCGCCGCGCCGAACAACCCGCAGTTCGTCTTCGAGGAGTGCGAGGCGCTCCTCCAGCGCGGGGACCGCGCGCGCGCGCTGAA
>JBEKGQ010000136.1:0-11772 GCA_050012715.1 Polyangiaceae bacterium | reverse complement strand
ACGTCCGCGAGCTGCGGAACCTGATCGAGCGGCTCGTCATTCTCACCCCCGACGCGCAGATCGGCGCCGACGACGTCCGCACCTGCATCCCGGGAGGGGCGGCCCCGAAGGCGACGGGGCTCTACCGGCCGGGCGTTCCGTTTCGTGTCCTGGTCGAAGAAGGGGAGCGGCAGATCCTCCAGGAGGCGCTCGCCCACCACTCGGGCCAGATGGCGGCGACCGCGCGCGCGCTCGATCTCGAGCGGAGCCACCTCTACAAGAAAACGCGCGCCCTGGGCTTGCGCGGCGAGGCGAGCGATGCCGGCGAATCGAACGAGCCGAGCGCGGGGAATACGAAAAGCGATGAGGAGTAGCTGAGCGGGGGCGCCTCTGGCATGATCGGGCCTGGTCTCGAGTGCAGAACACCACGGCCATGTCCCAGACGGACACGATTCGTTTCTACGCCGCCACCGACGTAGGAAAGGTCCGTGACCACAACGAGGACAACTTCCTCGTCGACAAGAAGCTCTCCCTCTTCGTCGTCGCCGACGGGATGGGCGGGCACGCCGCGGGCGAGGTCGCCAGCGCCATCGCGGTTCGCACCGTGCACGACGAGATCAAGCGCGAGAAGGAGCTGCTCGACGACTACGCCTCGGGCGCGACCGGCGCGAGCAAGGTCACCCCGAAGGACGTCGTCGCCCTCCTCGAGCACGCGGTGCAGCGCGCCTGCTCGAAGATCCACGAGGAAGCGCGCGTCGACGCGGCGAAGCGCGGCATGGGGATGACGCTGAGCGCGCTGCTCGTGGTGGGCCACCAGGGCTTCATCGCGCACGTGGGTGACAGCCGCATCTACCTGTCGCGCGGCGGCAAGGTGCAGCAGGTCACCGAGGATCACACCGTCTACAACGAGCTCATCAAGCGCGGAAAGCTCACCCGCGAGCAGATCGACAAGGTCCAGCAGAAGAACGCGATCACCCGCGCGGTCGGCGTCTACGAGCGGGTCGAGGTCGACACGCTCGTCATCGAGCTCACCGCCGGGGACATTCTCGTCCTCGCGAGCGACGGGCTCCACGGCTACCTCGAGTCTCCCGACGAGCTGCGCGAGCCGCTCGCGATGGAGGGCGACGAGGGGGTGAAGGCCCTCATCACGCTCGCCAACGATCGCGGCGGCAAGGACAACATCACGACCCTCGTCGTGAAGGTGGGCGAGGAAGGCGCGGCCGACGTCGAGCGCGCGCGCCGCCTGGCCCTCAAGCGCCACGTGCTCGCGAACATGCCGCTCTTCGAGCGCCTCACCGAGCGCGAGCTCTTGCGCGTCATGCAGGCGGTCGAGGTGCGCCAGTACAAGGACGGCGAGGTGGTCATCCGCGAAGGCGACAAGGGCGACGAGCTCTTCATCGTGCTCGACGGCAAGGTGCGCGTGTCGCGCGGCGACACCACGCTCACCCACCTCGGCCAGGGCGAGCACGTGGGCGAGATGGCCCTCATCCGCAGCGTCCCGCGGGGGGCGACCGTCACCGCCGTGGGCCCGGCGGAGCTCATCGCGATTCGCCGCGCCGACTTCTTCGAGATCCTGCGCAAGGAGCACGAGGTCGCGGTGAAGATGCTCTGGCAGTTCCTCGGCGTCCTGGCGGATCGGCTCGACCAGACCAACAGCCAGCTCCACCACGCCAAGCGCGAGCTCGCCGCGGAGGACATCACGGCCGACATCTTCCCCGTCGAGGTCGAGGACATCCCTCCCCCGCCGCCGAGCATGTCGCGCTGAGCCGGCGAAGCCGGCAACTCAACCATGGGTCGCCTCGCCGTCGTCGCCGCTGCGCTGCTCCTCGGCACCGCCCGCTGCGGAGCATGTGAGCCGGACAAGCCTCCCCCGCCCGCACCCTCGGCGTCGGCCTCGAGCGCCGCGTCGACCGCGAGGCCTCCGCCCATCGCGTCGCACGTCCCGCGCCCGCCGCCCCAGCCGAAGCTGGCGTGCCGCGTCATCGCGGTCGACGGCGAGGCGCACGTCGAGAACGCGGTGGGCGACGCGGGGACGACGCCCCTGCTCCTCCAGGGGCTGGCCCCCGTCGACGCGTGGATTGCCCTCGGCAAGGGCTCCCGGGTCATCGCGCGCGACCCGAGGACGACCCGGGAGACGACGTTCCGCGGGCCGGCGCGTGCGCGCGCGTGCGTCGGCTTCAGCGAGGAGTCGTGGCTTGCGAGTGGGACGTTCGAGAGCGCGGTCGGCGCGGGCGAGGCGCCCGGGAACGAGGAGTGGGTGGTCACCCCGTCGGGTATCGTACGCTACACGTCGGCGGGGCTGTCGCTGGAGGCAAAGCCGCACGAGGCCGACGTGACGCTGACGAGCGGGGTCGCGTTCGCGTGGCAGCCGTCCGCGCCCGGGGCGGACGCGGCGGCACCGCCGGGCGATGCCGGGACGCTCGAGGAGGGGTGGCTCCGCCTTCCGATGGGGAAGACGAGGCTCGGGGTCGGCCACGACGAGACGGCTTCGGGGGCGCTCGACCGCTGTGTGGCACTGTCGGCGAGCGCGAAGGACCTCGCGGGCCAGGTAATGGCGCCGGGCGGGGCTAGCGCGAGCCTCATCACGCAGCAGGTGACGACGCGCCGCCTGGCCCGGGCGGCCTGCGCCGTGGCGACCCTCCGGGTGAACGCCCTGCCCCCGGCCGACGCCACGCCGCTCCTCCGGCCGCTGGCGGACGCGAACATGGCCTGGAGTGGGCAGCCGACCGCCACCCCGTAGGAGGCCTCCATAGCTCGACAGTCGTTGACACGCTTCGCGCAGCGCCGTTAGCGTGACCTTCGGATGCGCGTCTCGCGTCGGGTGAGCCTCTGCTTCGTCGCAGTGCTCGCGCTGTCGGGCGCAGCGGGCACCGCTCACGCCGACGAGCCGGTGGCGGCCCGCGAGCCGGCGCTCATGAGCGAGACGGCCGAGGTCACCAGCGTGGTCGACGCCTTCGACAAGGACGACCCGTTCGACCTCAACATCGTCCTCGGGTTCAACCAGTCGTGGAAGACCGCGAAGATCCGCCGCGAGTCGCAGCTTCCCCAGCCCGGGCTCGAAGGGAGCCCGTCGTCGGGGCAGGCCGGGTTCATCCCGGCGACGGAGAACATCGCGTCCTATTCGTCGTCGATGTCGGTGCTCAACCTCGGCGCCGACGTGGGCCTTTACCACGACCTCGCGCTCATCCTGCGCGTGCCCGTCATCCTGGCCTGGTCGCAGAAGCTCACCGATCTCGACGGCTCGTCGAGCGTCGCCAGCCAGATCCTCGCCGATCCCGCGGGCGGCCAGCTCTTCAGCGTCCCGTCGACGAGCCCCACGCGCAGCGGCATCGACACCATCAACTTCGGCGCGGACTGGGCCATCTTCAACCAGCAGCGCGACTTCACGAAGCCCACCTGGGTCATCGGCGTCGAGGGGCGCGTCGCGGTGGGGGCGCCGCTCCATGCCTGCACGGTGGTGAACGGCACGAACGCGTGCTTCAACCCCGGGGGTCCGCCCATCAACCGCGACCCGGGCATCAGCAAGGGCTTCAACTCGCTCATCGCGAAGACGGTGTGGTCCCGCCGCTTCGGCTACGTCGAGCCCTACACCGGCATCTGGGTGCAAGCCGACTTCGCCAACGGCAGCAGCGACTTCGGCAAGTGGAACCCAGCGCAGGACCTCGACCGCAGCCCGCCCCTCACGGGCAGCTACGTACTGGGGCTCGAGGTCGTCCCCTACGAGGCACGCGAGCAGTTCCAGCGCCTCTCGGCCGACTTCCGGTTCAAGGGCACGTACCACTCCCCGGGACGCGACTACTCGGAGCTCTTCGACCAGCTCGGCTCATCGACGGCGACCTCGCTGACGACGCCCAACCCGTCGGCCTACACCGCGAGCCCGACCGGCAAGAGCGTCGTCGACCAGGGGGCGGAGAGCGTCTACTTCAGCGGCGTCACCGAGCAAGCCGCGTACGGGAGCTTTACGATCAACGGCTCGGCCACGTGGCAGACGGGCCCGTACATCAAGTTCACCCTCGGCGCGGGCCTCACCTACGCCCAGTCGCACCTCATCACGTCCGCCGACGTGTGCACGCCGAACGGCAACACCAACCCCGCGCTCGCCGGCCCCTGCACCCAGAACGGCCAGGTGCAGGGCGTGCCCAACCCGGACCACCGCGACATCATCGATCTCCCCGGCCACCGCTTCTCCGTCGACGACACGCTCATCGTTGACCTCTATGCGATGGGCGTCGTGATGTTCTAGGCCGCCATGGCGCGTCGATGCTGGGCGCTCCTCGTATCGGCGGTGCTGCTCGCGCTGCTGACGACGGCGGGGGCGTCGCGCGCCGACGTGGGACCCAAGCCGCCCGTCGTCGTGTGGCCCACGCTCACCCCCGCCGGCGACGCGCCCTCGACCATCGCGCTCCACCGGCCGCTGCCGTCGGAGAAGGCCCTCTCGGAGCGAGCGCAGGAGCTCGACGCGACCCTCCGCGACGCGGTGCAGGACCTCGGATTCACCCTGTTCGTGGCTGACCCCGGCCCCGCGCAAGGACACACCCGCGACGAGGACCTCATCGAGCGCGCGGCGGGGGCACCCGGCGCGGCGCCCCGCGCCGACGGCGAGAGCGGAACGTGGGTGGTGAGCCCGCGGCTGGAGAGCGCCGGGAGCGGCACGTTCATGGTGCGCCTCGTGGCGGTTCCGCCCCGCGGGCGCGAGCTGCGGGTGCGTGTCGAGACCGTCGCCGCCGAGTCGGTCGGCGTGCGCGGACTCGTCATGCTGCGCGACCTGCTGACGCCCGAGGCGGCCGCCGCCGCGGAGTTGGAGCAAGAGAAGCGGGAGGCGGGGCGCGGGACGGCGCAGGGCGTGATGGGCCCGTTGCGGTCGCAGGGGCGCGCGGTGCTCGCGGTGAGCGGAGGGGCCTTCGGGGTGTTCACCGCGTTCTCGCTCGAGAACGCCGCGAGCGGCACGAGCGACCCGCGCGTGCTCTACCCGCTGCTGGCGGTGGGGACGGGCATCGGGGTCGGCGCGGCGCTCCTCGTGGCCGACGAGTGGGACCTGACGACGGGGGACGCGTGGTACCTCTCTGCGGGCGCCGGGTGGGCGTCGGCGTCGGGGATCCTCATCGCGGCGGGGCGGAGCGTGGAGCCGGTGACGGACCGCTACTCGTGGGGCGTGGGCGGCGGCTTCATCGGGCTCGGCCTCGCCACCGTCGCGCTGACGCGGAGCTCGATGGACGACGGCGACGCGACGCTCACCCACTCCGGCGGCGCGATGGGGCTCCTCTACGGAGGCACCATCGACTGGCTCGCCCGCGGGGCGACGACGGTGACGCCCTACACCGGCATGGGCTACGGGTCGGCCATCGGCGTCATCGGGGCTGGCTTCCTGGCGACGCAGCTGACGCTCTCGCCGTCGCGCGTGCTCCTCATCGATCTCGGCGCGGGCGGCGGCGCGCTCGTCGGCGCGGCGGCCGCGAGCCCGCTCATCTTCCAGGACCCGCTCATCTTCCAGAGCCCGAACAGCAGCCAGGGGAAGACCCGCGGCTGGCTGTCGGCGACCCTCGGCGGGAGCCTCGTGGGCGGCGGCGTGGCGTGGTGGCTGACGCGCCACCTGGACGCGCAGGGGGCCTCGCGCGGAACGGGGCTCGGCATCCCGGGGACACCCTCGGCGGGCGTCATCGGCACGAGCGTCACACGCAGTGGCGAGATGCCGGTCTACGGTGTGTCCTGGGGCGGGGCGATGTGAGAGCGGGCGGGGTGGGGATGCCGCGGCGGCGGCCCGGCGAGATACTCGACAATGCCAGCGCGCACCTTCATCCTATGGTCGTGGGCGCCGCTCGGTTCGCCGCTGGGTGCCTCGCTGCGGGCTTGTTCGCGGCGTGTGGTCTCGGCGTGAACGGCCTCGAGGCCACCGTCGGGGACGGCGGCGTGAGCAACCTCGATGCGGCCGCCGACACGTCGCAGGCCGAGACGTCGTCGAGCAGCGGGGCCGACACCGGCTCGCCGCCGCCGTTCGAAGCCGGCACCGACACGTCGAGCGCGGACACCGGGACCGCCGGTGACGTTGTCGTCGAGGCCGCGCCCACCGACGGGTGCGTGCCGACGGGCCCGGAGAACTGCACCAACGGCATCGACGACGACTGCAACGGCCTCACCGACTGCGCGGATCCCGCGTGCACGACGCAGGGGTACGCCTGCGTCGCCGCACCGTCGGCGGCGGGATGGGACTTCGTGCCGTTCGACCTGATGGCGCAACCCGGATGTCCCTCGACGCTCAAGGCGCACGACGTCAACGTGGATCCGCAGAACCTGTCGTCCCCCGCGGTGTGCAGCTGCACGTGCAGCGTGGGCACGCCGCCCACGTGCGAGACGGGGAACATCACGTCGTCGTACGGCACCGCGATGAACGCGTGCACCACGCCGGCGATGGCCATCGCCGCGAACGGCGGCGCCTGCAACGCGCAGAGCCTCACCGTGGAGCCCTTCGTCATGTCCGCGCAGCCTGCGCCGTCGGGAGGGACGTGCGCGTCGGCGTCGAACACGACGGTGCCACCCACGGAGGCCGGCAACGGCGAGTACTGCACCGGCGAGACGACCTTCGGCGCGGGATGCGCCAGCGGTCAGGTGTGCGCGCTCGTCCCGACGGGCTTCACCGCGTGCATCCACCACGGCGGCGCGAACATGGGCTGCACGACGCCCGGCTACGTACTGCAGGTGGCCGTGGGCACCGTCATGGATGACCGCGCCTGCTCGGGCAACTGCATCTGCGGCGCGACGCCGACGGCGACGTGCACCCCCGGGAGCTGGGACTTCTACGCCACCAACGACTGCAGCGGGGCGGTGGGCGCGGTCATCACGACCAACAACGCGTGCGCCGCACCGAGCGCCACCGGCTCGTTCATGAGCAACCGGTTCACGTCGACCGCCACCGCCGGCACCGTCACGTGCGGCGCGCCGACCGCGACGCCGATGCCCTCGGGCAACGCGACGCTGGCCGGCGCCGATACGCTCTGCTGCGAGTAGCCGACCGCGAGCCGGCGAGCTCGGTCGGCGTGCAGCTTCGCACGCCGACTGAGCGCACGGCGCTCAGGGGAAGATCTCGCGCTCCTTGTAAACCGCCTCGATGCGCTGAAGCGCCACCGAGTACGCCGCCACGCGCATGTCGCACTTCTTCGTGCGCGCGACGTCGCTCACCTCGCGGTACGCGCGCTTCATCGCGACTTCGAGCCGGGCGTCGACCTCTTCTTCGGTCCACATCTCGCTGCGCTTGTTCTGGACCCACTCGTAGTAGCTGACCGTCACGCCGCCGGAGTTGGCGAGCACGTCGGGCAGGATGTCGATGCCGCGGTCGAGGAGGATCTTCTCCCCCGCCGGGTTGCAGGGGCCGTTCGCGCCCTCGGCGACGAGCTTCACGTCGAGCGCCTTGGCCTCGGCCTCGCCGATCTGGTTCTCGAGCGCGCACGGGGCGAAGATGTCGGCCTTCGTGCCGAAGAACTCGTCCCGCGTGATGGGCTTGCCGCCCGGATAGCCGGCGATGCTGCCGTGCGCCTCGCAGTAGTCCTGCAGCTTGTGCGCGTTGAACCCCTCGGGGTTGTACATGTAGCCGGTGTGGTCGCCGACCGAGACCGTCGACACGCCGAGCTTCGACAGGATGACCGCGGTGTGCGACCCCACGTTGCCGAAGCCCTGCACCGCCATCGTCGAGCCCTCGAGCGAGAATCCGCGCTCCTTGGCCCACTCGAGGATGCAGAACACGAGGCCCTGCCCAGTGGCCTTGGTGCGACCGAGCGTGCCGCCGCTGGCGACCGGCTTGCCGGTGACGACGCCCTTGACCATCTGCTTCTGCGCCGACCCGACCATGTTCGAGTAGGTGTCCATCATCCACGCCATCGTCTGGCTGTTCGTGCCGACGTCGGGCGCGGGGATGTCGTACTCGGGGCCGATGTTCTCGCCGAGCGCGTGGGTGAAGCGGCGCGTGATGCGCTGGAGCTCCGACTTGGAGACCGAGTGCGGGTCGAACTTGATGCCGCCCTTGCCGCCGCCGAAGGGGAGGCGCATGAGCGACGACTTCCACGTCATCATCGCCGCGAGCGCCTTCACATCGTCGAGCGAGACCTGGGGGTGAAAGCGCATGCCGCCCTTGAACGGGCCGAGCAGGTTGTTGTGCTGCACGCGGTAGCCCTTGAAGAGCCGCACCTCGCCGCTGTCCATCCGGACGGGGAAGTTGATGATCAGCTCGTTCTTGGGCTGGCTGAGGATGGTCTCGACGTAAGGCTCGATCTTCGCGACCTTCGCCGCGCGCTCGAGGTAATCCTGGACGACCTTGTAGAAGTCGTACTCCTTGTTGCCGGACACGTGGGACTTGGAGGGCGGGGGAGCGGGGATGGGCATCGCCATTGGGGCGGGGTTTTGGCGCTTCGTGGGCTCGAGTGCAAGCCCTCCGTTGCAACGCGCAGCGTCAGGAGCGGAAAGGGTGGCCCCTCAGCGGATCCAGAGGCCGTAGAGGTAGACGACGGTCGACGTGACGATGAGCGCGTCGACGCGATCGAGGATGCCGCCGTGACCGGGAACGATGGCGCCCGAGTCCTTGACGCCCGTGGAGCGCTTCAGGAGCGACTCGGCGAGGTCACCGGCTTGCCCGAGGACGCCGCCGACGATGGCGAGCGGAATCGCGTGCGTGATGGGTAGGGTCGGCAAGTACCAGAAGCAACCCAGCACCGCCCAGAACACGGCCGCGACGAGCCCGCCCACCGCGCCCTCGACCGTCTTCTTGGGCGACACCGCCTCGTAGAGCTTGTGCTTCCCGAGGAAGCGGCCCGCGAAGTACGCGCCCGTGTCGGCGAACCACGAGAGACCGAGCGCGAGGATGACCGATCCGGACCCCGCCGCCCCGAGGTTCACGCGCATCAGGGCGAGCATCGCGAGCGGCACCGCGATGAAGAGCGGACCGAAGCCGAGGGCGAAGGCCCGGAACGCGGCCGTCTCGATCGCGCCGAGGCGCACGAGCGTGAAGAGCGGACCGAACAGCGGCACGACGAGGATCACCGTGACGAGCACGCGCGCGTCGCCCGACCAGCAGTAGACGGCCCCCGACGCCGCCGCCGACACGAGCACGCCGACCGCCTGCGACAGGCGATCGCCCGGATGGGTCATCGCGAAGAGCTCCTGCGCGCCGACGAGCGAGGCGCCGAGCACGAGCAGGTAGAAGCCCCACGGCGGCGCGATGTAGATGAGCGCCAGGATGATCGGCACACCCACGGCGGCCGTCGCGAGGCGCATCACGAGGTTCGAGGCCGCCGCCATGGAAGTCGCCGGAGGGCTCGCTCAGATCGCGATGCGCGTGACGGGCGCCAGCTGCTCCGTCGTCAGCCCGAAGCGGCGCTCGCGGCCCTGGTAGCAGCGGACGGCCTCGTAGAGGTCCTTCTCGGCGAAGTCCGGCCAGAGCACGTCGGCGAAGTGGAGCTCGGCGTAGGCGAGGCCGTAGAGGAGGAAGTTCGAAATGCGCCGCTCGCCGCCGGTGCGAATCACGAGATCGGGGTCGCCCACGCTGAGGCTGGGCATCACCGCGCGCAGGGCGTCGGGCGTCACGTCCTCCGGGCGGATGCGGCCGGCGACGACCGCCCGCGCGAGCTCGCGCGCGGCGTCGGCGATCTCCTCGCGGCCGCCGTAGGAGAGGGCCAGCGTGAGCGTCATCTGCCCGTTGGCCTCCGTGTCGCGGCGGAGCGGGTCGAGCACGGCGCGGACGAGCGCCGGCAAGCGCCCGAGGTTGCCGATGGCGTTCAGGCGGATGCCGTTGTCGAGGATTTCCTCGCGCTCCTTGAGGAGGAAGTCGCGGAGGAGCATCATCAGGGCGTCGACCTCTTCCTCCGGCCGGGCCCAGTTCTGCTCGCTGAACGCGTAGAGAGTGAGCGCCCGCAGGCCGAGGCGCCGTGCGGCGCGGACGACCCGTCGCACGGCGGCCGCGCCCTCGCGGTGACCGGCGGCGCGGGGCTGGCCCCGGAGCTGCGCCCAGCGACCGTTGCCGTCCATGATGATGCCGACGTGCCCGGGGAGATTGCGGGCTTCGACGAAAGACATGTCTTCGGGGGCAGGTAACATGCGATGCGAGGGCCGGCAATTGCTCAAACGCTCGCCGGGCCGGCCGCGTATCGCGGCGCCGCGCGGTCAGCCGACCCGGGCCAGGCTGCCCTCCATCTCCTCGGGCGTATCCTCGAGACACGCGCCCGACCCGAGCTCGCGGATGTCGCTGTGTGCCAGCGCGCGGTGCGGGTGCGCGTTGGCGTGCGCGTCACAGAGACCGAGCTTCGCGCCCTCCGCATCGAAGCCCGTGATGCCGCACGTCGCGCACGTGTAGAGCTGCGTCTCGTAGTCCGCGCTGCGCAGCAGGTAGTCCGCCGCGACCAGCGACAGCACGCGGTCGGTGAGGCGCATTCGCGGCTGCGCCACGGGGACCCAGCCCATCGCGCCGGTCGCGTCCTGTGCGCGGTACACGAGGCCCGCGGCGAGCGCGCTGTAGCCGAAGCCCACGCCGTCCTCCGGGTCCCGCGTGCGCAGCAGGTTCATGCTCACCTCGAGTCGGGCCTGGGCCAGCAGCTTCTCCAGCGCGCTCGGCACGACGCTGGCGGCACCCACGCGGTACGTCCGGGAGCGCGCCAGCGTGACGACATGCGTCCGGTACGGCCCGCGGAGCCACTCGGCGAGGGCCTCCTTGTCGTTCGTCACCGCGACGCGGTTGACGAAGTCGAGCGCAGCCTGGCGACACCCGTCGGTGAACGAGGCGACGAGCGAGCGCGTGGGCAGGGCGAGGACGAGCGGGATGGACGACAGCATCGTGCGAAGTTTCGTTTGCACGTGCGGGGCCACACGCCCGTTCATGGGTGAACGCGCCGATGTCCTCGGATCTGGCGGTTGATTTGCGCCCGGCTTGAGGCCGCTCGGCTGCAGCCATTTCGTCTCGGGGATCGCGGTCGATCCACGGGCGCGTTCGCCAGGCGCGACGGGTGGGGACAATCCCCAATGGTTCTGCGGCAGAGTCGGGTTCGGCCGCGGCACCACGGCAGCGCCCCGCCGTTGTGTCACCCTTGTGAGCCCCCTGGCTCGACGCGGGGCCCTCCGGTACGTAACTTGAAGACCTGAAGTACCCCGGGCACCCTCCTGCCCGGGGTGATCGAGAAGAGATGCGCTCTCGCGACGTCACCATCCCGCTCGTCCTCTGGATTTGCGCCGCGATCTGCGCGCACTTCCTGTTCGGCACGGGCGGCATGGTCGTCGGCAAGGTGGAGGACGACCGTTCCGAGCTGTGGAGCCTGTCGAAGAAGGCGCAGAACCTCGCGAAGCAGGACGGGCAGACCTTCGAGGTCACGCTGGGCGAGCCGAGCGACCAGACGCAGGAGGAGCCGCCTCCCCCGCCCCCGCCTCCCGCGCCGAAGCCCGAGGACCAGCCGAAGGCCACGCCGACGCCCACGGTGAAACCGCCGGAGAAGACGCCGCCCAAGCCCGAGGCGAAGAAGGCCGAGGAGAAGAAGCTCATCGTCATCCAGAAGGAAGAAGAGAAAAAGCCCATCGTCCTGCCGGAGGATCCCCTGAAGGACCGGCGCATCGCCGTGCGCCAGCACGCGAAGCCCAACCAGGAGGACAACCCGAGCGCGCATTTCATCGCGGACGAGGCGAACAAGGTCGAGAAGGAGACGGTCGCGACTCTGACGTCGCACGACCGCGTCGAGGCGGTGCACACGCCGGTCGGCAATCACGCCGGGGCGGAGAAGGCGCTGTGAGACCCGGAGAAGACGCGCATCGCGGAGAGCGAGGATCACA
>JBEKGQ010000135.1:0-11780 GCA_050012715.1 Polyangiaceae bacterium | reverse complement strand
GTCGCAGTCGATGCGATCGCGGCTGCAGTCGATGCTATCGCGGTCGCAGTCGAAGCCCTCGCCGTCGCAGTCGATGCGGCTGCGGTTGACGTCGACGCAGGGCCGTTCCCAGGCGACGCGCTGGCTTCCTGTGGAGTTACAGCCGCTTCGGACCTGAGTGCGAACGCCCTAACTCCCCCGGCTCCGGCGGCCGTGACGCCAGGGTCTGCCTTGTCGCTCGATGGCGCCGCGGCCGTCACAGGGTGCAGGGAAACCGCCGTCTCTGTGGGAGGTTCCGACCTTCCGGCCGTAATGTTTCACCCGCCATGGTGACTTCACGCCGCGCTGCCGGGTTGCGCGTTTGACGGGAATGGCCCCGGATGACAGTGATTTGTCGCATGCGCAACATCCTCGCGATCGCGGCCATCGTCGCGGTCGGCGCCACGTACCTCGCCTGCGGTTCCTCCAAGGGGAACCCTTCGTTCGACAACGGAGGCGACGGCGGCAGCAGCAGCAGCAGCACCTCCTCGGGCGGGTCGAGCACGAGCTCCGGCGGGTCGTCCAGCAGCGGCGGCTCGAGCACCAGCAGCGGCGGCAGCAGCTCCTCGGGCGGGTCGAGCACGAGCTCCGGCGGCAGCTCCTCGGGCTGCACCACCGACACCGGGCCCATCACGAGCTCGGTCGGAAACAATGGCGGCTCCGCCTCGCGCCTCGTCTTCGCCGTCGTGGGTGACACGCGTCCGGCGACCGAGGACGACGTCGGCGGGTACCCGACCGCCATCATCACGAAGATCTTCTCCGACCTCGAGTCGGTGGCGATGCCGCGTCCGGTGCTCGCGCTCGGCACCGGGGACTACCAGTTCTCGAACGCCTCGACCGGGACCGGGGCCCAGCAGGTCGAGATCTTCATGCAGGCCCGCGCCGGCTACTCGGGCCCGTTCTTCCCCGCGCCGGGCAACCACGAGTGCGGCGTGTGCGGCGGGGTCAGCACGTCGGACGAGGCCAACTGCGGCATGTCCGACACGACGTGCGGCGAGACGGTGAACTACAAGGCCTTCCTCAGCTCCATGCTGGGGCCCATCTCGCAGACGCTGCCCTACTACGTCATCAACGTGAGCGGGTCGACCGGGGCGCCGGCGCCGTGGACGGCGAAGTTCGTGATCGTCGGGTCCAACCAGTGGGACGCCACCGAGGCGACGTGGCTCGCGACGACGCTCGGGACGCCGACCACGTACACGTTCGTCATCCGGCACGAGCCGTCGGACGCGACGCCGCCGCTCGGGCCGGGCGTCGCCGGCGTCGACGCGATCCTGCCCAAGTACCCCTACACGCTGCTCATCGAGGGGCACGACCACACCTACGGCCACTACAGCGACGCGCCGCAGGCGGTCATCTTCGGCAACGGCGGAGCCCCGCTGGGAGGCTCGAAGGACTACGGGTACGGCATCTTCGCCCAGCGGTGCGACGGCGCCATCGTCGTCGACGCGTACGACTACATGACGAACGCGGCGGACAGCGAGTTTCACTTCGTCGTGACGCCGACCGGCGCGGCGACGAACTAGAGGGCGTCCCGCGCCGCGCGGAAGGCGTCCGTCGCCGCGGAGCGCCGCATCTCCCCGAAGAGCGCCGCCGCGGCGACTTCGTGGGAGGCGCGGTGCGTGGCGAGGAGCGGCAGGAGCTCGGTGATGGTGAGCGGCGTCCCTTCGAGGTCGACGTCCTCGCCCGCGCCGAGCATGAACGCCGCCGCGAAGAAGCCGAGCGCCATGACGCGCCCCACCTCGGCGCGCGCGCGCTCCTCGTCGGTCGGCGTGCGCCCGACGTAAGCCTCGAGGAGCGCGGCCCGGGTCTCGGGCGTCGTGAACGCGAAGACCCCGAGCTCGCCCAGGTCGAAGAACGGGTCGCCCTGCCCCGCCGTCTCCCAGTCCACGAAGTACACCGCTTCGGCGGTCGCGAGCAGGTTGCTCGGGTTGAGGTCGTTGTGGCACGGCGCCGTCTCGGCGTGGCGCCGGGTGACCTTCGCGAGGTCGCTCATCGTGCGGAGGAGCTCCCCCGGCAGCCCGGGGCGACCGCGGCCACGCAGCGTCTCGCTGGCGAAGGCCACCATCGCGACCGCGGTCGAGCCGCGCCCGGTCGGGAACGGCGGTCCGTCGTGGAGCCGGCGCAGGGTGCTCGCGACGTGGTCGGGCCGCCGCGCGCCCGGCACCGCGTCGACTCTCTCCATGACGATGACCCCGTGCGCCTCGTCCAGGTGGACCAGCCGGGGAGCGACTCCGCGGTCGGATGCGATCCGCACGCACCCGAGCTCGCGCGTCGATCGAATCGCGTGACCCGGCCGCGAGGGATCGCTGCGCCGGAGGACGTAGCCGCGCCCCTCGACGCGCAGGGACAGGAGGGTCGCGCCCGAGCGCCCCCCGGTCATGACGGCGAGATCGGCGATGGGCGCGTCGCCGAAGGCCTCGCGGAGGGCGTGCGTGATCTCGGGCGGCAGCGGGCCGGGCGTCGGCATCGCGCTCACGGCTTCCCCCGCAGGGCGTCGAGGCGCTTCATCAGGAGACGCTGCCGGGCGATGGGATCGCGCGGGCGCGCCCAGTCGTACTCGATGGCGACCCAGTCCGCGTCGTCCGGATCGAGCCCGAGGCCCTCGACGAAGAGCCGCTCGACGATGAAGAACTGCGTCCGGTACGGGAAGAGGTAGCGGCCGTTCCCGGCGCGGCGCGCCTCGTCGAGGTGGGCGCGCGCCTCCCGGTAATCGGCGTACCACACGTTGAGCGTGCCCATCGCCTCGCGGCCGTACATCAGCGTCCCGTGGTCCTGCTCCCGGGCGTCGCCGCGGAGGACCCGCTGCGCGTGCTCCCACGAGCCGAACCCGAGCTCCCGCGCGACGACCGCGAGGCAGTGCTTCCGGCGCACGCGCGCCGCGGCTTCCGCGAGCGCCTCGTCGCCGGCGCGTGCCAGCTCGGGCAACGCCCGCAACCTCGCGCGCGCCGGCGCGTCTCCCGCCGCGATGCGGCCTTGCAGGATCTCCGCGCGCGTCTTCAGCTCACCCACCGGATCGACCATGGACGTCTCCTTCGCGATTCGGCCAGACCCGCTCCGTTGGCCTGATTGGGAAGTGACGTGGCGATCGAGACCGTGGCAACCGTCGGTGACGTGACGTGCAGGGTGAAGGCTTCTTTCCGGCGGGAGGGGCGCCCCTGCGCACCCCGTGCGAGTGCTTCGTAGCATCGGACCGCCGCTCCGCCAGTCCCTCCGCGGGCGCGGCACCGACCGGGAGCTATCCTCCACCAATGCGCTTTCCTTGTGCCGTCGTCCTCGTCGCCGCCGCGGCCTTCGGGTGCGGCGCGAGCCTCAACCCGAGCAACGGGCAAAAGATGGGCGAGGCCCTCGCCTTCGCCGCCATCGCCGGCGCCGCGCAGGTGGCCCAGTCGGTCGCCGAGCAGCACGCGCGGAGCAGCGCGCCCATCACGCACGCGGGCGGCGTGGGCGTCACTCCCCAATGCGACAACGAGGGGCAGTACGGCTGCGTGAGCGTCTCGAGCTCCCCCACCGCGCCGCCGGCGCCGGAGGCGGAGCTCAACGACGACGACGCACGCGACTACGTCCTCGGGTACGTGAACGGCGTGCGCAAGCTCAACGGCCTCGGGCCCCTCGTGCGCGACGAGCCGCTCGACGCGTTCGCCCAGGCCGGCAGCGAGGAGCTCGCGCAGGACCACAAGCAGAACCAGCACATGCTCGCGCACGCGCCGGAGCTCCACGCCGTGAGCGCCGAGGCGCAGGGCTCGCCCGACGGAGCCGCCGCCGGGGCGCTTCAGGATCAGATCGCGGGCAGCCTCCTCCGCTGGATGGGCGAAGGGGCCGGCGGCATGCACCACGACATGCTGCTGCGGGCGGAGTGGCGCCGGATCGGCGTCGGCATCGCGCGGAGCGGCGGGCGGATGTACTTCACGGTCGACTTCTCCGGCTAGATCTCCGGCGAGGTGCCCGTGCTGGATGGCACGGGCCCACTGCCTCGCTGACGACTCGGCTAGAGTGGGCGCGCGCATGCGCCGCCGCCCTCTCCTCGTCGCTCTCTTCGTCACCCTCTTCGTCGTTGCGTGCGGCGGGGAGCCTCCTCCCCTGCCCTTGCCCCCGGCGACGACCGCGACCGCCATGCCCGGCGCCCCACCGGCGCCCGTCGCGTCGTCCGGACCGCGTCCCCCCGTCGCCAAGCGCGTGCCCCACGAGTGGGAGCTCTTCGGCGAGAAGCACGTCGACGACTACGCGTGGCTGCGCGAGAAGGGCACCCCGGACGTCGAGGCGTACCTCCGCGCCGAGGACGCCTACACCGACGCGATGACGCGCGACACCGCGCCGCTGCAGCAGAAGCTCTACGACGAGATGGTCGCGCGCATCCAGGAGGACGACACGACGCCGCCGGTGAAGGACGGCGGGTGGCTCTATTACCAGCGGTTCGAGAAGGGCAAGCAGTACCCGATTCACTGCCGCCGGCGGGCCCTCGTCAAGAACGCACCCGAGGAGGTGATGCTCGACGACAACGCCATCGCGGACAACCACGCGTTCGTCTCGGTGATCGATCTCACCGTGACCGACGACGCGGGCACGCTGGCGTACCTCCTCGATACGACGGGCTTCCGCCAGTACACGCTGAAGACGAAGGATCTCCGCACCGGCCGCGAGGGCTCCGAGGCGATCCCGCGCGTCGACTCGCTGGCCTTCGCGCGCGACGGCCGGACGCTGCTCTACGTGACCGAGGACGCGCAGACGAAGCGGCCGGACAAGCTGTGGCGGCACGTGCTCGGGGAGGACGCGGCGAAGGACGCGCTCGTCTACGACGAGAAGGACGAGAAGTTCAATCTCGGGATCGAGCGGACGCGGAGCCGAGCGTTCTTCGTCGTCACCTCGGCGAGCCGGACGACGAGCGAGGTGCGCGTCCTCGACACGGCGCACCCGGGGGGAGCTCTCCGGCTCGTCGCGCCGCGCGAGCAGGACCACGAGTACTACGTCGGGCACCGGGGAGGGCTCTTCTACGTGCTCACGAACTCCGGGGGGCGGAACTTCCGCGTCGTGACCACGCCGGTGGAGAGCCCGGGCCGCGAGCACTGGAAGGAGCTCGTGCCCCATCGCCCCGACTTGATGATCGAAGAGATGATGCTCTTCCGGGATCACATGGTCCTCCTCGAGCGGCAGGACGCGCTGCCGCAGGTAACCATCTACGATCTGCGGACCGGCCAGTCGCACCGCGTCGAGCAGCCGGAGCCGGTGTTCGACGTGGCTCCTGATCAGAACCCCGAGTTCGGCGCGTCGGCGGTGCGCTTCCGCTACGAGTCGTTCAAGACGCCACGCACGTGGGTGGACTACGATCTGTCGACGGCGGCGCGGGTCGTCGTGAAGAAGACCGCGGTCCCGGGCGGGTACGACGAGTCGGCCTACGAGACGAGGCGGCTGCTCGAGCCGGCGCGCGACGGGACGAAGGTGCCGGTGTCGCTCGTCTACCGCAAGGGGACCGTCCCGGACGGGACGCACCCGGCGTGGCTCTACGCCTACGGGTCCTACGGCTTCGCGACGCCGGTGACGTTCCGGAGCGACCGCGTGTCGCTGCTCGACCGGGGCATGGTGTTCGCCATCGCGCACATCCGGGGCGGCGGCGACATGGGCAAGAAGTGGCACGACGAGGGCCGGATGGCGACCAAGATGAACACGTTCACGGACTTCATCGACGTCGCGGAGGATCTCGGGAAGGACGGCTGGGCGAAGAAGGACGCGCTGGCCATCTCGGGCGGGAGCGCCGGAGGTCTCCTGATGGGCGCGGTGGTGAACATGCGGCCGGAGCTCTTCAAGGCGGTCGTCGCGTACGTGCCGTGGGTCGACGTCATCGACGACATGCTCGACGAGACGCTGCCGCTCACCGTCAACGAGTTCGAGGAGTGGGGCAACCCGAAGAAGAAGGACGAGTACGCGTGGATGGCGCGCTACTCGCCCTACGACAACGTCGCGGCCAAGGCGTACCCGCCGATGCTCGTGCGCTCGTCGTACAACGACAGCCAGGTGATGTACTGGGGCCCGGCCAAGTGGGTCGCCAAGCTGCGGGCGACGAAGACCGACCGTAACCCGCTCTACCTCGAGATGAACATGGAGCCGGCCGGGCATGGGGGAAAGTCGGGCCGCTACGATCGCCTCCACGACGTCGCGTTCGACTACGCGTTCGTGCTGACGCAGCTCGGGATCGGCAGCCGCTAGCTCGCGTCGAGCTCCGTGCCCTTCGGCTCCCGGGCGGCGCCGCGCTCCTTCGTGCTGAGCAGGTAGGCCTGGTTTCGCGCGCGCATCACGTTGCCGAGCGGGCGGTGCTCGACGAGGGCGTGCCAGGTGTCGAACGAGAGACCCTCGACGGCGGCGTCGAGCTTCTTGCCGCGCGGGCCGTCCAGGTCCTGCACCGGCAGGGTCAGCCGGGCGACGGTGACGGCGGGGGTGTCCTCCTCTTTCCACTCGACCGAGGCGTCCTCGATCGGCGTCCTCACGTCGTCGACGTAGAAACGCAGGCGCAGATCGTAGACGACGGCCTTGTCGCGCAGACGGCGGGCGAGGTCGTCCCGCATCCAGTCCGCGGACGTGCCCTTCGCGGCATGGGGCTCCGCGCCGTCCTGCGGGATGAAGGCGTACTGGACGGCGTAGGCTCCGCAGGCGACGGGAGCCGCGCTGTAGTAGGGCGTCGACGCCAGCGGGGACATCGCGAGCTTCATCCCCTTCGCGACCTTCGGCAGCACCTCGAACGTGCGCCCGAGGCCGAGGCGCCCGACGATGCGCGGCAAGAGGAGCAGCGGGCTCGCCTGCGCGGCGGTGACGACCGCGACGAACTCCGCCGCGTCGCGGAACGGAAGGGCGGGCGTACGGATGGCGAGGAGATCCTGCGTCGTCTCGTCCTCCATGCCCGGGATGACCTTCTTGCCCTCGACGCCGAGGACCTTCACCGCGATGCCGCGCACGTCGCCCTTCGAGTCGCGGTTGCGCCGCGAATCCCCGTTCGAGTAGCGCACGTACGCACGGTAGGCCGCCGGCCGGGCGAACAGGCCCGCGCGCGCATGCTCGGGGAGCCCGTCGAGCACCGTCAGCTCGCCCTCGACGCCGTAGCCCTTCGTGTGAAGCGCGCGACCGGGCTTCGCTCCGGCGGCTCGCTCCCGCTGGGTCGCGCGGAGCGCCTCCGCGTAGCCGACGAGCCGGGCCTCTTCGCCCGGCGGGATGGTCTCTTTCCAGCTCGTCGAGGGCGCGCCCGCGGTCATCGACCGGGACTGTACTCCGCGACCGCGTCGAAGTGCAGCACGCGCGAGCATGCGCTCGGGCCCACCGAGCCGCGACACACGTCGGTGCCCTGGAAGCTCTTTTCGTGCTGCCGGAGGGCGCGCATCACGCTGCTCGTGAGATCGTGCTCGCCGTCCGCGCATCGCGGGTCGCCGCAGGGCACGAGGAACAGCGCGGGGGCCTGCTCCACGACGACGCGGCGGGTGTGCGTCGTGCCCCCGACGCCGGAGCGGTCCTCGATCTCGAGCTTGAGGCTCACGAGGTCGGGCACCTGTTCGCGGAGCCGGGGAGCGTCGTCCTCCCGGCGGCGCCTCTCGGCGAAGCGTTGCGCCTGGGGACTGTTCTTCCGGTAGTTCATCGCCACGCTCTGTAACGTAGCCACTCCGGAGCAACTTCGCTCGTTTCGTTGTCGCTTCGGCTGAGCCGGCGCGCAGGTTCACGCGCCGATTCGGATACGACGCTTCAGCCGAGGCGCTCGAGCACCGCGACGACCTGCTCGGGGCTGCGCTCGCAGAGCTTCTGCAGGCGCTCGCCGTCGAAGAAGGCCACCGTCGTGCCCGGCCGGGCGATGGCGGTGACGCTGGGAGCGATGCGATGAATGGCGTCCCGCAGCCCGTAGAACGAGTCGGCCTCGACCACGGCGATCGGTGTGTCGCGTCCCTCGCCCTCGAAGAGCCCGAGCGAGCCGCGGGCGACCAGGCACGCCGTCTCCGGAATGGTCCCGGCGGGCAGGAGGATCGTCTCCTCGTCGAACGACTCGAGGCGCTGGATGCACGAGAGCACGTCGTCGCGCACCTGGACGTCGAGCTGGCCCATCGTCTCGTGCATCGAGAAGAACGAGTCGATGCGGTGGATCTGCTTGGTCTCCGCGATGCGCTGGCCGAACGCGAGGTCGTCCTCCATCAGGGCGCGCACCCTGTCGGCCGGAAGGGTCCACACCTCGCTGACGCGCTCGGCGCGGAGGGAGGCGGTGCAGCGCGCCTCAGGGCCGCCGAGGACGCTCGACTCGCCGAAGAGCCACCCCGGGAAGCACGAGCGCACCATCCACGAGCCGCCGGAGGGCTTCTCGAGCCAGACCCCGAGCAGGCCGCTCTTCACGACGAAGATGTTGCGCGACGGCTCCCCCTCGGTGACGAGCATCTCCTCCGGCGCGAGGGTGCGGAGCGTGACGTGCGCGGCGAGGGCGGCGCGGCGGTCGGCGTCGAGGCCGGAGAAGCTGCGGGCCTCGAAGAGGTCGCCGAGCGGCTTGAGCCGGGTCCGGCTCTGCTCGAGGAGCGCGTGGATGGGCGACCCGGCGAAGGCCTCGCGCTCGCCCATGTTGAGCGCGAAGACGGCGGCGATCTCGAGGGCCGGGAGGTCGAAGCGGTCGGCGAACTCGCGGGCGGCGGCCTCGAGGTAGCCGCGGGCGAGCTTGGGCTCGCCGAGCTTCACCTCGACCTCGGCCATCGTGAAGAGCGTGGCGCCGCGGCGCTCGTGGTCGGTGAGCATGCGCGGCAGGAGGTCGCGGGCGAGGGTGAGCGACTCGACGTCCCCCTTCGCCACCGCGGCGGCGACGCGCTGCTCGACGGGCTCCTCGCGGTGCTCGGTGAGCATGTCGAGCGAGGAGTCGTCCTCCGCGCCGCCGAGGTCGCCGAAGTCGGCCATCTCGTCCATCGGCGGAGGCGTGAGCGAGAAGCGCTGCGCGCGCCGGACGGCGTCGACGACGTGATCGGCGGTGAGCACGGGCGTCATGGCACCGGCGTCGTCGACCATGACGTCCGCCACGTGGAGATCCCCCGACGGCGCGGCGAGGGCGACGGTGACCGCCCAGGCTTCGCCCGAGACGCGGCGCACGCGGCGCACGTCCCGCACGTCGAGCAGGCGGCCGAAGTCCACGCGGAGCCTCTCGGAAACCGTCTGCCACACCTCTTCGCGCCTCAACGTCACTCTCCCTGAAACTGACCGCCGCCCGTCACCGTCGCGCCCGCGACGACCGGCGGGAGCGTGTCCACCAGCGTCTCGCCGTCGCTCGCCGTGACGCGGACCTGGTAGCTGTCCGGCCCCACGCCGCTGGCGACGACGAAGTAGTTGTAGTCCGCCCGCGCGATCTCCGTCCACACGCCGTTCTGCAGCCACTCGAGCTTCGTGATGGGGAGGCGCGTGTTGCGCACGAGGATCGCGGTCCAGTATTGCGAGCTGCCGTCCTTGATCTCGTACTCGAGGTTCCCGGTCACGTTGCAGGCCACGACCTCCCAGGTGATGGGCACCCGGCCGGCCGAGACGTCGGCGATCTCGGCGAAGGCCTGCTGGCTGAGATCGAGCTGGCCCGTCTCGCAGTCCGGGCAGAGGTCGACGATGGTCACGGTGACGTTGCCGCTCGGGCCGGTGATGGTGACGCACTCGCCGCAGACGCCGCTCCCGTCCCACTCGGCCTGGTTCATGGCGGCGACGTTCAGGTCGTTCGGGCTGGGGCCGAAGCTGCACGCGCCGTCGCCCGTGGCGGCGTAGTAGGTCGCGACGCCTTGCTCGGGTTGACCGAGGGCGGGCCCCCCGCCGCTGGAGGCCGACGCATCGCCGCCGGAGGACGAGGCGCTGGCGCCGGAGGACGAGGCGCTGCCGCCGGAGCCATGGGAGGACGCGCTGCAGGCGACGAAGCCGAAGGCGCACGCCACCGCGGGAAGGACGCGCATCCGGCCCAGACTACCCCGGCCGATGGCGTCACGCCGCTGTGGAACGCACCATCCCGCGCTCGGCGAAGCGGGTCAGCATCTTGCCGAACATGAGGCGCAGGAAGCGCGCGAGCGCGCGCTCGGTGAAGGGGATGCGCGAGCCGAAGTCGACGGTCCAGACGAGCCGCGTCCCGCGATCGTGGGGCTCGAAGCGCACCTCGCCCCGGTGCCGGGTGATGGGAAAGCCGCCGCGGTGGATGCGGTAGGCCATGCGCCGCGGAGGCTCGAACTCGATGACCTCTTCCTGGAGGCCCATCGCCGACTCGAAGGCCCGCACGCAGCCGACGCCGTTCCGGTCGGGGGAGCCCTCGCGCTCGAGCGAGACCTTGCCGGCACCGGCCCAGTCGCTCCACCCGGCGTGGTCGGTGTAGCGGGCAAAGACGTCCTCGGGAGGGGCCTCGATGATGCGGTCGACTTCGACGCGTCGCATGAGCGAACGGCTTAGCACGATGCGCTAACTCCGCGAAATGCGAGGGGACGAAGTCCCTCGGGCCTGGGTCATCCGTTTGAATTCTCGCGTGGCGAAGTGTCCCTGCTTAAGCTGTGAAGTATGCGGTCGGATTCCAGCACGCCGGTCCGTCGGATGAAGGACTGCCGCATCATGGTGCGCCGGTGGGGGATGCCAACGCTCATCGCGTATCCACCGCCGCCGCCGGAGGCGGCGCGCGCTCGACCGATCCTCGCGCTTCGGCGGGTCACGACGCCCGTCCCGTCGGCGCGCATCACTCCGTGGGAGGAGCGCTCCGCCCGGCGTCGCCGCCGCGACTGCGTGTTCATCCCGGACATGGACGTGGCGCTGCAGTTCGTCGAGGCGCGGCGGCGGGCGTTGGAGGTCGGGCGTGCCGCGGCACTCGAGGATGCGCTGCCCACCGTGCCGACGAACGGCATGGACAGCCCGCTCGTCCTCGGCCTGCTCATGCTCTTCGCTCCGCCCCTGGCCGTGACGCTGGTGTGGTCGAACCGCCGCCTTCCGCGAGCGGCGCAGATCGCGCTCACGGTCTACGGCGCGCTGGTCACCCTCGCCTTCGCGGCCGTCGCCATCGCGGCGCTCTCGTAGCTCGGCCCGCGCCCAGCTCGAGGAGCCCTGGGCTCCACCTCGAGGAGCCGGCCTCCAGCCCGAGGAGGCCCGGCTCACCTCGAGGACCCCGGGCGTGGGCCCCCCGGCCTAGCCGGCGAACCGGCCCGGCGCGAACATGCCGAGGTCGAACGCGCTGTCGCGGCGCACGACGAGGTCGGCCGCGATCTCGCCCATCACGGAGGCCATCTTGTAGCCGTGGCCGGAGAAGCCGCCGAGGACGACCACGCGCGGGGCGCGGGGGAGCGGGCCGACGACGAAGTGCTCGTCGGGGGTGTTCGTGTACATGCAGATGCGCGAGCGGAGCAGAGGGCCGTCGGCGGCGGGGAGGTGGGCGCGGAGGTAGCCGCGGACGGAGGCCTCGTCGATGGGGCGGACCTCTCGGTCCAGCGCGTCCGGCGTCGTCGAGAGGCCGCCGTGGTGCCGGCATACCTTGACCGCCGGCGCCGCGTGCGTGGGGACCGGGGGAATGCCGTAGAAAGGACCGCCCTCGACGAAGTGGATGAACGCGGGGAGCGCCGAAGGGCGGACCGCGGCGGGGTCGACGGGCTGGAACCAGAGCTGGACTTGGCGCTCGACGACCAGCGGGAGATCGCGGGCGAGCTCGTGGAGCGCGGGGGTGCTCCCCAGCCACGGTCCCGCGGCCACGACGGCGCGTTCGGCGACGAGCGAGGAGCCGTCGTCGAGCGTTGCGCGAACGGAGCCGCCGGAGACGTCGAGCCCCG
>JBEKGQ010000134.1:0-11818 GCA_050012715.1 Polyangiaceae bacterium | reverse complement strand
CGCCAGTTCGGGTACATCGGCGGCGCGGGCATGGTCGCCTTGTGGGTGACGGCGTTCGTGCTCATCCCGCCGCTCGTGAAGTGGCTCGATCGCGAAGACGCGGCGGTCCTCGAGAAGCGCAAGACCGGCCCCGGGATCATGGGGCGCCTCGTCGGCGTGATCGAGCGGTGGCCAGTCCCCGTCGTCGCGGTGGCGCTCGGGCTCACCATCGTCTCGGCGGTCACGGTGTCGCGCTTCGATCGGACGACCCAGCTCGAGTACGACTTCTCGAAGCTCCGCCGAATCGACACCTGGGAGAACGGCGACGGCTACTGGGGCAAGCGGGTCGACACGCTGCTCGGCCGCTACGTGACGCCGACGGTGGTCCTCACCGACGCGCCGCCGCAGGCCACGGAGGCGGAGCGCGCCATCAAGGACTCGGTCGACCACGGCGTCCTGCAGCCCATGGTCGCCTCGGTGAGGGGCGCCGGCGACGTGCTGCCCACCGAGCAGGAGGCCAAGCTCGCCGTCGTGGCTGACATCCGCGAGGCGCTGACGCCGAAGATCCGCTCCCTCGTCGAGCCGGACCGGCGCAAGAAGCTGGACGACTTCCTCGGCCCGGCCGACCTCGCCCCGGTCGACCTGAAGGACCTGCCCCGCTCCTTCCTCGCCGGGCTGCGCGAGAAGGACGGCACCGTCGGCAAGACCGTCCTCGTGTACCCCCGCCCGAGCGACACGCTCTGGCGCGCCCAGGCGATGCACGACTTCGTCAAGGAGCTGCGGGGTAGCGGGCGGCCGGCGGGCTCGATCCCGCTGACCGACGACATCGTCGAGTCCATCAGCCGGGACGCCCCCATCGCGAGCCTGGGGGCCTTCGTCGGTGTCATCCTCATCGTGCTCCTCGTCCTGCGGGGAGGTCGCGCCGCGCTCTACGTCATCGGTTCGCTCCTGGTCGGGGTCCTCTGGCTCGCCGGGGCGACGATGCTGCTCCACGTGAAGATCAACTTCTGCAACTTCGTCGCCTACCCGATCACCTTCGGCATCGGGGTCGACTACTCGGTCAACGTGATGACCCGCTACGTGCAGGACGGCGAGCGCGATCTGACCGGCGCGGTGCGGTCGACCGGAGCCGCGGTCGGGCTCTGCTCGATGACGACCATCATCGGCTACTCGTCGCTGCTGCTCGCGAAGAACCGGGCCCTCTTTCTGTTCGGAGCGACCGCGGTGCTCGGCGAGGTGGCGTGCCTCTCGGCGGCAGTCATCGCGCTACCGGCGCTCCTCGTGTGCATCCGCCGCTGGAAGGTCGGGCTGGCCAGGAGGCGTGGAGTCGTGCCAGAGAGCAGCGATGATGTCGAGAGCACGGGTCGGGCTCCTTCCGCTGCTGACGCTGGTCGCCTGCGGCGGCGAGACTCCCCCGCCCCCGCTTCCCCCGCCGCCTCCGCCTCCCGCCTCGACGGCTAGCGAGACGCCGCCTCCGCCCGCTTCGGCCGCGGTCGTCGCGGCGCCCGCGGATGCCGGAGCGCCACGGCCCTCCGGTCCCGCGCAGCTCACCTTCAAGCCCGTGCCGCTCCCGGGCGCGGCGGCGCCCGCCTCGCTCGACTACCTCGCCTACGACGACGCTCACGCCCGCGTCTGGGTCCCGGTAGGCGATACCGGAAGCGCGGACGTGTTCGACCCGGCGGCGGGAGGCTTCACGCGCGTCGACGGCTTCAAGACAGCCCAGCGCGAGTACAAAGGCAAGAAGCGCGCGATGGGACCGAGCGCGGTCGCCGTCGGCGACGGCTTCGCCTACGTGAGCGACCGCGCGACCGGCGAGGTGTGCGCGGTCGACGCGGCGAGGCTCACGCTCGGCAAGTGCCTCAAGCTGCCCTCGCCCGGCGACGGCGTGGAGTATGTCGCGGCGGCGAAGGAGCTCTGGGTCACGACCCCCCGCGCGCAGACGATCATCGTGCTCGACGCGTCGAAGCCCGACACGCTGAGACCGAAGACCGCCATCAAGCTCGACGGCTCGCCCGAGGGCTACGCCGTGGACGCGACGCGCGGCGTCTTCTTCACGAACCTCGAGGACAAGAACAAGACGGTCGTCATCGACCTGAAGACGCACCGGCCGAAGGCCACGTGGTCCCTCGACTGCGGGAGCGACGGTCCGCGCGGCGTGGCCGCCGACGCCGAGCATGGCTTCGTGTTCGTCGCATGCACCGACCATCTCGTCGTGCTCGATGGCGCGCACGACGGCGCGAAGCTGGCGACGGTGGACACCGGCGCCGGCGTCGACAACATCGCGTGGCTCGCGCCGCAACGTCTCGTCTATGCCGCCGCGGGGAAGGCCGCGCGGCTGACCGTCGCCCGCATCGACGACAAGGGGCAGGCGACGGTCGTCGCTTCGGGCGCGAGCACCGAAGGGGCCCGAAACGGCGTCGTCGACGCGAGCGGAAACGCCTACGTCGCGGACCCGGTCAACGCGCGCCTCCTCGTGTTCCCGTTCGTACCCTGAGCCCGGCGACCGCCGACAGCGGACGATTGCGCTGTCATTGTGCGCTTTGTCAGCCTCACTGCACCGCATTGCGGAGCGCGACCTTCAGCGCGGCTGCAACGTTCGCGCAGGGCTGACGGAGACGCGATTTCAACGCTGGATCAGGTGCGGGCGGCGGGGTCCTTTGCCATTCTACGTGTCTCACGCGGAGGAGCGCCGATGAGCGGTGACGAGAATCTCTGGTACGTGAAGACCGAAGACGGGGACGTGCACCGGGTGACGCTCGATCAGCTCGACGAGGCGTTCCAGGCGGGACGCATCGACGAGAACGTGATGGTGCTCGCGGCCGGCGCGCAGAAGTGGGCGAAGCTGAGCGACCTCGCCGGGCTCGACGAGCCGGCGACCGCGCCGGCTCCGTCGGTGCTGCCGAACAGCCTGCGGCCGGTCAGCATGGACCTCAGCCTGGATCTCGACGACGAGAACGCCTTCAAGAAGAAGTCGCGCAAACCGCTCGTCATCGGGGCCGCGGTCGGCATCCTGGCCATCTTCGGCGGGATCCTGGTGCTCAACCGCTCCCACGTCGTCGCGGACGACGCGCCGGTGGCGGCGGCCGCCGCGACGGTCCCCGCGGCGGCGGCGGCTCCGCCCCCGGTCGACACGACGCCGGTGGCCCCGTTGCCGCTGACGCCGCCCCCTCCCGCGACGACCGAGTCGGCGCTCAACAAGCTGACGGACGACCAGAAGGTCAAGCTCGCCGCGACCGACAAGGCCAACGAGCAGAAGTCGAAGGCGCGGAAGAAGAGCCGCGCCGAGTCGGCCGCGAGCTATCGCGCCCCCTCGTCGCACAAGTACAAGAGCCAGGGCTTCACGACCGGCGGCGCGAAGGGCGATCCCCTCAACGCTGCCTTCTGAAGCCCATTCGCCTCGAGGGGCGAGGGGAGTGCGACGCGTCGCGTTGATTGTGTCTTGACTCGACAACGCGACGCGTTACACCTGATCCACGGAGGCAATCACCGTGGAAACCGTCACAACAAGGCTCCAGGAGACGGGGCACCAGATCGTGAAGCAGGGCGACGCGTTCGTCGCTCGGACGCGTGACGCGGGGGTGACCTTCCTCGACGAAACGCGGCAAGCCGGGTCGCAGCTCTTCGGGGCGGTGAGGAACGAGGCCAAGCGCTGGCGCAAGTTCGCGACGCAGCGCGCTACGGCGCTGCAGTCGGGCCTGCGGAACGGCCTGAGCCTCCCCGCCGTGGAGCGCGTCGTGCTCGCCCAGGTCGACGGGACGCTCCAGGCCCTCGACGCGCGCGTCCGTGCGCGCCTGGCCGAGCTCGAGCGGAAGCCCAGGGCGGCGAAGAAGGCGAACGGCAGCAAGGCGAGCGCGCGGCCCAAGAAGGTCAAGTCGCAGCTTCCGCCCATCGCCGCGTGATCGCGGGCCTGATCGGCTAACCTGCCCGGTGTGACGCCGGGCTCGAGGCTGCTGGCGACCACGCTCACCGTCGTCGCCATCGGCTGCGCCGACGAAGCGCCTCCCCCGAAGCACCCCGCCCACTCCCGGGCGGGGCCGGTCGCCGATGGCTCCCTCCACGGCGTTCGCTGCGGCGTCGTGTGGGACCCGAAGCTGGGGGCGATCGAGGACGGACGCATCGTCTTCGACGGTGAGCACATCTCCGCCGTCGGGCCGGCATCGAAGGTGTCGCGCGAGGGGCAAGAGCTCGATCTGCGCCCGCTCTTCTGCATGCCCGGCCTCGTCGACGCGCACACGCACCTGACGTCGTACGCCCGCCAGAAGCAGAGCGACGACCTGGAGAAGCGCCGCACCGAGGCCGCCCACAACGCGGAGCTGACGCTTCGTGCCGGGGTCACGACGGTCCGCGATCTGGGCGGCGAGGAGGGGGTCGACCTCTGGCTGCGCGCCCGCATCACGTCCGGCGGGCTTCCCGGCCCACGCATGCAATGCGCCGGGAGCCAGATCGGCGCCGATGGCCCGGTCGGGGGGCCCGCCGGGGCGAAGGCCTCCGTCGACGCCCACGCCGAGGCGGGCTTCGACGTCATCAAGCTGTTCGCGACCGGAGGGGCGCGCGATCCCATCCCGCTGATGACGATCCAGGAGATCGCCGCCGCCACCGAAGAGGCGCACGCGCACGACCTCCGCGTCGCCGTGCACGCCATCACCGCCGACGGCATCGACCGGTCGATCGCGGCACGCGTCGACTCGATCGAGCACGGGCAGGAGCTGACGGTGGACCAGGCCACGGCGATGGCGGGCGCGGGGATCACGCTCGTGCCGACGCTGTACATCCTGCGGTACTACGTCGAGGACGCGGAGAACCTCGGCTTTCCCCCCGAGCGGACCGCCGAGCTCCAGCACGTCGTAGCCTCGGTGATCGTCCCGTTCGAGCAGCGCTTCCCGGCGATCCTCGCCACGGGGATCAAAGTGGCGATGGGCTCGGACGCGTTCATGGCGCTGCACGGAAAGAACGCGCGCGAGCTCTCCTACCTCGTCAAGGCGGGGATGACGCCGGAGCAGGCTCTACGCGCGGCGACGAGCACGGCGGCGTCCCTGATGGCGTGGGAAGCCAAGGTCGGGACGGTCGCCCCGGGAGCCTACGCCGACGTGATCGCGCTGAAGAAAGATCCACGGAACGACGTCGCGGCCCTCGAGCATCCGTCGGTCGTCATCAAGGGCGGCGCGGTGGCCCGGGACGATCGTCACGAGTAGAGTCGCGTCCCCGATGCGCGCCGCGCTGCCCTTGCTCGTCGCCTGTGCCTTCTCCGTCTCTGGCCTGTCCTGCGGCGGAGCCCCCGCTCCGCACGCAGCAACGCCGCCGGCGGGGCCGGGGGTCGTCACCGCCGACGCCGTCCGCGCCCTCTTCGCCGCCGAATGGGAGACCACCCTTCGCGAGAACCCCACGTACGCGTCGACGCTCGGTGACCGTCGCTACGACGACCGCTGGCCCGATCCGTCGCCGGCGGCGAACGAGCGCCGCGCCGCCCACGCCCGCGAGGTGCTCGCCCGCCTCCGCGCCGTGGATCCCGGCGGACTCCCGCCCGAGGACCGCGTCAGCTTCGCGCTCTTCCTCCGCGGCTTCGAGACCACCGTCGAAGGGCTCCCCTTCCGGCTGGAGCACCTCGCCATCGGTCCGAACGGCGGCATCCAGAACGCGGACGACGTGGCCTCGGCGATGCCCTTCGCGAGCGTCCGCGACTACGACGCGTGGCTCGCCCGGCTGCGGGCCCTGCCGGAGTACGTGGCGCGGACGACCGAGCTCCTGCGCGAAGGCATGAAGGAGCACGTCGTGCAGCCGCGCGTCGTCATGGACCGCGTGCGCGCGGAGCTCGCCGCGCAGGTCGTCGACGATCCCGACAAGAGCCCCTTCTTCGCCCCGCTGCGGCGCATCCCCGCGACGATCCCGGCCGCGGACCGGGAGCGCCTCCTCCGCGAGTCGCGCGCCGCCATCACCGACGCCGTCGTCCCCGCCTACCGGCGGTTCCAGGCCTTCTTCGACGGCGAGTACCTGCCCGCGTGCTTCCCCGCGGTCGGCGCCTGGCAGCTCCCCCGGGGGGACGAGGCCTACGCGTACCTCGCCCGCATGCACACGACGAAGAACATCCGCCCCCAGGAGGCGCACGATCTCGGGCTCCGCGAGGTGGCGCGCATCCGGGGCGAGATGCTCGCGCTCGTGGAGAAGCTCGGCTTCCGGGGGTCGCTCCAGGACTTCTTCGCCTGGCTGCGCAAGGATCCGCAGTTCTTCTACGGGGACCCGCGGGCGCTCTTCGAGGCCTACCAGGCGACCGCGAAGCGCATCGACCCGCGGCTCGTCCTCGAGTTCCACACGCTCCCGCGCACGCCCTACGGCGTCGAGGCCATCCCCGACGCGATGGCCCCCTCCACGACCACCGCCTACTACCGCGCGCCCGCCGCCGACGGCTCGCGCGCCGGCACGTTCTTCGTGAACCTCTACCGGCCCGAGGCCCGGCCGAAGTGGGAGATGATGGCGCTCGCGATGCACGAGAGCGTCCCGGGGCACCACCTGCAGTTCGCGCTGGCGAGCGAGCAGGAGAGCCTCCCCGAGTTCCGCCGGCACGGCGGCTGGACCGCCTTCGTCGAGGGATGGGGCCTCTACGCCGAGTCCCTCGGGGACGAGATGGGGCTCTACGACGACCCGTACTCGAAGTTCGGCCAGCTCGCGTACGAGATGTGGCGCGCGGTCCGGCTCGTGGTCGACACGGGCATGCACGCGTTTCACTGGGACCGCCGGCGCGCCATCGACTACTTCCTCGAGAACACCCCCAAGACCGAGCTCGACGTGACGAACGAGATCGACCGCTACATCGCCGACCCGGGGCAAGCCCTCGCGTACAAGATCGGCCAGCTGGAGATCCGCGGCCTGCGCGAAGAGGCGCACGCCGCCCTCGGGGAGCGCTTCGACGTCCGCGCGTTCCACGACGTGGTCCTGCGGGACGGGGCCATCCCGCTGGACCTCCTGCGACAGCACGTCGAGGCGTGGATCGCCCGCGAGGGCGCGAACGCGAGCCCGCCGAAGAACTGACCCGTGCACGCGCCCTACACGCTCGACTTCACGGACTCCTTCTACGCGGCGCACTCGTGCGCCGCGCTGCTGCTGACGGCGCTCCTCCTCTTCTGGCGCTCGGGGAGCAAGGCGGCGCGTGGCGTGATGCTGCTCGCGGTGTGGCTCGCCGTCGTGGCCGGCACCATCGGCCCCTCGCTGGGGGCCCTCGGCGGAAAGGCCGACCACGACACGTTCCTGCACGTGCTCGTGTTCTCCAGCGTGCTCGGCACCGTGGCCTGCGCGCTCGCGCTCCGCCCGCTCGTGTCCGTGATCGCGCTGCTCGGCTCGGTCCCGCTCTGGTGGCTCGGCAACTTCGTCAAGGACTCGGACGGCGAGCTCTCGGGCCTCCACCTCGCGTGGCTCGGGCTCCTCCTCGGCCTTCTCGTGGCGAAGGCGCGGCCGCGGACGGTCGAGCCCGCGCCGCCGGAGCGCGAAGCGTCGTACGCCGCGCACGACTGGACGGTGTTCGTCGTCGCGGCCGCGCTGACGGCGCTCGTGTGCATCTACGTCATGCACCGCCGCGACGGCGCGGCGGACGAGTGGGGCTACACGTTCCAGGCCGCCGTCTTCGCGAAGGGTCGCGCCTACGCGGCCTCGCCGAAGTGCGAGCCGTTCCTCGAGAGCTTCTACGTCTTCGAGAACGAAGGCCGCCTCTTCTCGCAGTACACGCCCGGCTGGCCGCTCATCCTGGCGCCCTTCGTCTGGATCCGCGCGGTCTGGCTCTCCGGACCGATCGTGACCGGCTTCATGGCGGTCGGGATGGCGCGCCTCGCGCGGTCGGCGATGCGCAGCTTCGGCCCGGCGGACGCGCCGACCTCGGCGACGACCATCCGGATCGCAGGAACGTGGGGCGCCGTCCTGTCGACCCTCGGGCCGATGGTCCTCGTCAACGGCGGCTCGCGCTACCCCCACGTGTGCGTCGTGGCGCTCTACGCGTGGACCCTCGAGGGCGTGCTCATGGTGTCGACCCCGGGGCTGACGCCGGCGAGGCAACGGCGGTGGGGCTTTCTCCTCGGCACCGTCGCCCTCTTCGACGTGGCGGTGCGTCCCGCCGACGGCGCCTTCGTCGGGCTCGGCGCGGCCGTGCTGCTCCTCTACCTCGTGGCGCGACGGCGGGTCGGCCTCCAGGCATTCGCCATGGCCGCGCTCGGGGTCGGTCTCTGGGGGGCGCTGATGCTGGTGATCCTGCGGCTGCAGCTCGGCAAGTGGTTCACGACCGGCTACTCGCTCAACGCGGTCCTCCACCCGTGGAACGTCGTCAAGTACAGCAAGCCACTGCCGAGCCAGTGGAAGTACGGCCTGCCACTGGCGACGGCCTCGTACTGCTGGTGGCCGTGCTCGATGGCCCTCGGCCTCGCCGGGCTCGCCATGCTCCGGGGGCGGGCGACGGGCCTGATCACGGCGTTCGTCCTCGGGTGCGTTCCGTACATCGTGTACACGGAGTGGCTCGACCTGGGGCAGCGCACGTACGACTGGGGCTACGGCCCGCGCTACCTCATGGTGCTCCTCGTACCGATGGCCGTCGGGAGCGCGGTCGCGCTCGCTCCCCTCACCGTCGCCGCCCTCGAGCGGGTGACCGGCGGGGCGAGCGCGCTCGTTCGTGGCGGCCCGCTCGCGCTGGCGGTGTTCGCCGTGGTGAGCGGCCTCGTGCGGGTCGTGCCGCTGGTGTGGGGGACCGTCGCCGATCACACGCACCGGCACTCGGCGCTGCAGCGCGCGGTCGAGGACGCGAAGCTCCACGACGCGATCGTCATCGCGACGCCGGGGACGACCGGCTTCAGCGACATCGATCTGCCGACCAACCTGCCGCTCGACCTCTACCCCGACCAGGACGTCATCCTCGCGGCGGACCGGGCTACGCCGAAGGAGGCGTACGCGTGCCTTCGCGCCGCCTTCCCGACGCGCAAGCTCTACTCGGCCGCGGGCGTCGGGGAGGTGCACATCCTTCCGCCGCCGTACTAAGCTCCGCGCGGCCTTGAGCCAGACTTCACGTCAGCCGCTCCAGCGTTGGGCCTTCGTGGCCCTGCCCGTGGTCGGGCTCCTCGAGCTCGCGGCCCACGCGATCCAGGCGCGGTCGACCACGTCCGACCCGGACTGGGAGGCCGCGCGGACGTATGTCGCCGCGCAGGCGAAGCCGGAGGACCTCGTGGCCTTTGCGCCGCGGTGGGTCGACCCCATCGGCCGGGAGCACTTCGGACCGCGCCTGGCGACGATCGAGCGCGAGGCGCGCCCCGACGAGACGCGCTTCCCACGCGCGCTCGAGGTGTCCATCCGCGGGGCTCACCTCCCCGCGTTCGACGGGTGGCGGCGCACGAGTGAGCAGCGCTTCGGCTCGGTCATGGTGGCGACGTGGGAGAACCCCGCTCCCGCCCACGTCCTCGACGACCTCGTGTCGCTCGCCGACCCGCAGCACCTGCGGGTGTCGCGCGGCGACGCCGACTGCAACTTCATCCACGGCTCGCCCCAGAGCGGCAACCTCGGCTACGGACCCGCGATCCCCGGCGACCGCTTCACCTGCCCCGGCAACGGATTCGTCGGCGTCAGCGTGGTCGCCGATCTCGACTACGTGCCCCACCGGTGCATCTTCGCCCCGCCCCCGGGCAACGCTTCCTTGCGCCTCCGGTTCGGCGACGTCCGCTTCGGCCGCAGCCTGCACGGCCACCACGCGCTCTACGTGGAGGCCGAGCGCGACAAGAAGGGGGCGCCCGTGACCATCAGCTTCAAAAGTGGTGACTCGACCGGCAACTCGACAATCGGCACCGTCGTGCATCGCGACGGCGAGGGGTGGAAGCCCTTCGAGCTCGACACGAGCCCCCTCGACGGGCAGCACGGCGAGCTCGTCGTCGAGATCTCTTCCCCGGGTGGGGACCGGCGGCTCTACTGCTTCGAGGCGGACACGCGGTGACGGCGCCGCCCCTCCTCCGTCTGCCCGAGCGCATCGGCTGGCGCGATCACCTGATCGGCGCCGCGCTCGCCGGGGCCTACGTCGTGTGGCTCGTCGTCACCGCGCGCTCGCTCGGGTTCCCGCGCGACGAGGGCGTCTACTTCCGCGCCGGGACCGAGTACGCGAAGTGGTGGCGCTCGCTCTTCGATCGCGGGCGCGACGCCTTCCAGCAGGGCGCGATCGACTCGGCGTTCAGCGCGAACCACGAGCACCCCCCCCTGATGAAGACCCTCTTCGGTCTCTCCGGGTGGCTCTTCCACGAGAAGTGGCACGTCTTCACCGACGCGAGCACGGCGATGCGGCTGCCGGCCATGGCGACGGCCGGGCTGGCCATCTGGGTGACCTACCTCTTCGGAGCCCGCCTCTGGAACCGCCGCGCCGGGCTCGTCGCGGGCGTCCTCTTCGCGCTCATGCCGCGCGTCTTCTTCCACGCCCACCTCGCGTGCTTCGACGTCCCCATCACCGCGATGTGGATCCTCTTTCTCTACGTCTACTGGCGCGCGGTCGAGCGGCGGACGTTCGGGTGGACGCTCGCGGTCGGCGTCACGTTCGGGCTCGCGCTCGCGACCAAGCACAACGCGTGGTTCTTGCCCTTCGTCGTCACGCCCCACGCCCTCTACGTGCAGCGGCACGCGTTCCGGCGATCCCTCAAGGCCGGCCGCCTCGTCATCCCGGGGACGCTCGTGTCGATGGCCCTCGTCGGCCCGATCGTCTTCCTCGCCCTGTGGCCGTACCTCTGGAACGACACGATCGGGCGCATCGCGTGGTGGATGGAGTTCCACCTCCACCACGACTATTACAACATCGAATTTCTCGGGAAGAACTACTTCAGCGCGCCGTCGCCGAAGAGCTACCTCCCCGTGATGGTCGTCGCGACGGTGCCGACGATCACGCTCCTCCTCTTCTTCGTCGGCGTGATGGACCGCGGCGCCGTCGCGATGCGACGCCTCCGCGCGTGGCTACGGAAGCTCGTGAAGCGCCCGGTCACCGACGCGCCGCCGAGCGATCCGCGCGAGACGGACCTCCTCCTCGCGCTCTCGTTCCTCGGCGCGGTCGCGATCTTCTTCTTCCCGAAGACGCCCATCTTCGGCGGGACCAAGCACTGGATGCCGGCGTACCCCGTCCTCGCGCTCTACGCGGGCCGCGGCTTCGACCTCGCCGTGGCCGCGATGGGGCGCGCGCTCCCGTCGCTCGACCGGGGACGACAGCTCGCCACGCAGGCGCTCCTCTTCGCGTGCGTGACGTTCGGCCCGCTCGCCATCACCGCGCACTCGCACCCCTTCGGCCTGTCGTCGTACGTCCCGCTCATCGGCGGCACCGCCGGCGGCGCGGACCTCGGGCTGAACCGCCAGTTCTGGGGGTACACGACGCAGAACGCCGCCGAGGAGTACCTCAACCCGAAGGCCCCGCGCGGGGCGAGCGTCTTCATCCACGACACGACGTGGGACGCCTGGTCGCGCATGCAGGAGGAGGGGCGCGTCCGGAGCGACCTGCGGGCCGCCGGCGCCCCGAGCGAAGCGATGTTCTCCCTCGTGCAGCACGAGCTCCACATGAACGAGGTCGACTACTCCATATGGGTCGCCGACGGGACGGACGCCCCCGTGTACATCGTGGAGCACGACGGCGTCCCCATCGTGAGCGTGTACAAGCGCCCCTGACCGACGCGTCCCCCGCGTCCGTAGCCTCCGCGCGACAGACCGAGGAGCGGGCGCCCCGCACCCGATGAAGACGCGCGACCGCCGGTGGAACGCCCTCCTCTCCCCCGTGGCGCGCGTCCCACCACGACGAGGAGCGCCCCCCTCCGCGTGGGGAGCGTGCTCCTCACCCACGTCGCGCGCGCTCCTCACCGCC
>JBEKGQ010000133.1:0-11870 GCA_050012715.1 Polyangiaceae bacterium | reverse complement strand
CGAGGGAATCCCGCCCGACGTCCTGCCGCGCATCTTCGATCCGTTCTTCACGACCAAGCCGGTCGGCGTCGGGACGGGGCTCGGGCTCTCGATCTGCCACGGCATCGTGACCGCGCTCGGCGGGAACATCGCGGCCTACAGCGAGCCCGGCGTGGGGACGACCTTCCGCGTCGTGCTGCCGACGACGGACACGGTGAACGACGAGGGTCCGCGCACGGCGAGCGAGGCGCCCTCGTCGCGGAACACGAAGCGCGCGCGGGTGCTCGTGGTGGACGACGAGCCGCCGATCGCGAACACGCTGCGGGAGCTGCTCGCCCCCGAGCACGAGGTGGTCGCGGCGACGTCGGCGCGGGAGGCCTTCGAGGCGATCGCCGAGGGCGACTTCGACGTCGTGTTCTGCGACCTCATCATGCCCGGCGACGGCGGCATCGACCTCTACGAGCGGCTCCGCGTGGCCCGCCCGGGGCTCGAGCGCCGCATCGTCTTCATGACCGGCGGCGCGTTCACCGAGCGGACGGCGGAGTTCCTCGCTTCGGTCGACAACCGCCGCGTCGAGAAGCCTTTCAGCCTCGGCCTCGTCGAGAAGATCGTCCGGGAGATGGCGGGAGGCGGCGTGGCCGGCGTGGCGAGGGCGACCAAGGTCGTATTGTAGGATCGGGGCGTGCGGCTCAACATCGACCTCGGCGAGCTCCCCGACGAAGACGCGGAGCTGTACCGGCAGGCGCACCTCGCCTGCGTGGCGTGCGGAGGGCACGCCGGCGACGACGCGTCGATGCGGCGCGCGGTGGGCCTCTGCCTGCGCCACGGGACGGAGCTCGGGGCGCACCCGTCGTACCCCGACCGCGAGGGCTTCGGGCGAAGGCCGATGGCGATGGCGGCGGCGGACCTCCGCGCGAGCGTGCGGGAGCAGTGCGCTCGCCTCGCCGGGGTCGCGCGGGCGCTGGGCGCGACGATCCGCTTCGTGAAGGCGCACGGGGCGCTCTACCACGCGTCGCGCGAGGACCCGGCGGTGGCGACGGCGCTGCTCGAGGGGACGCTCGACGCGCTCGGCCCGGAGGTGGCGTTCGTCGGGCCGGCGGCGGGCGCGCTCGCGGAGGCGGTCGCGAGCTCGGGGCTCGCGCTGTCGCGCGAGGGGTTCGCGGACCGCGGCGTGCGCGCCGACGGAACGCTCGTGCCGCGAGGAGAGCCGGGCGCGATGATCCTGGAGCCGGCGGTGGCGGCGGCGAGGGCGGTGGCGATCGCGGCGAGCGGAGAGGCGGACACGGTGTGCGTCCACGGCGACTCGCCGGGGGCGGTGGCGATCGCGAAGGCCGTGCGCGCGGCGCTCGACGGGTGGCGGGCGAGCCCGGTGGACGCTCGCCGGAAGGACGCGTGAGTGGTGGCCGCGCTCGAGCCGTTCGGGGACACCGCGTGGCGCGCGCGCTTGCCGGAGGCGAGCGACGGGGCGAGCCGACGCACGCTCCTCGAGGCCCTGCGTGCCTTGCCCGACGTGGTCGACGTGGTGGTCACGGAGCAGCACGCCCTCGTCGTCCTGGCCGAGGGCGCCCCGCTCGCCGGCGCGCGCGACGGCATCACGGGGACCCTGGCGCGCGTGTCGGCGGCGCGCGAAGCGACGACGGCGGGGCCCGAGGTCCGCGAGCACGTGGTGCACGTCCGCTACGACGGGGCCGACCTGGCCGACGTCGCGGCGGCGTCCGCGCTGTCGCCCGCCGACGTGGTGGCCCTGCACACGGGTGCCCTCTACGAGGTGGCCTTCCTCGGCTTCCTCCCGGGGTTCGCGTACCTGCGCGGCCTCGACTCGCGCCTCGTCCTTCCGCGACGCGCGTCGCCCCGCTCGCGCGTTCCCGCGCTCTCCGTCGCCATCGCCGGCCCGTATGCGGGCGTCTATCCCTTCGCCGCCCCGGGCGGCTGGCACCTCCTCGGCACCGCGCTCGGCTTTGCGCCCTTCGACGCCCGCGCAGGCGCGGCCCTGGCGCCCGGGGACCGCGTGCGCTTCGTCGCGCGCGACGGCGGAGTGGCGCCGTGATCACCGTGGTGGCGGTGACCGGGCTCGCGACGGTGCAGGACGCGGGACGGCCCGGGCACATGCACGAGGGCGTCCCGCCGGGCGGCCCTCTCGTGCCGGAGCTACTCGCGCGGGCCAACGCCGCGGTCGGGAACGAGGCGCTCACGGCCGGCCTCGAGCTGTTCGGCGCGGTGACGCTCGTCGGGCCGCCCGGGACGGTCGTGGCCTGCGACGACGGGGCCGCGGTGACGCTGGAGGTCGGCGCGTCGTGGAGGGCGGACTGCGCCGGCCGCCGGGTCCGGTACGTGGCGGTGCGCGGCGGCGTCGACGTGCCGCGCGTCCTCGGCGGTCGCGGGACGCTCCTCGGCGCCGCTGTGGGCGGCCTCGAGGGCCGCGCGCTGCGATCGGGCGACCCGCTCCGGGTCGGCGAGGCCGCCCCCGGTTCCCGGCGCGTCGTGGCGCCAGCCGCGCCCGACCTCGACGCGCCCATCCGGGTCGTCCCGGGCCCGGACCTCGACCGGCTCACCCCCGAGGCCCTCCGGGTGCTCCTCGGGAGCGAGTTCCGCGTCGATCCCGCCAGCGATCGCGTGGGGATCCGCCTCGCGGGGCCCCTCCTTGGCCGCATGGCCGCGGACACGGGCGCCTCCAGCCCCATGGTGCGGGGCGCCATCCAGGTCCCGCCCTCCGGCGCCCCCATCGTGCTCGGCCCCGATCACCCGACCACCGGCGGATACCCGGTCCTGGCCGTCGTGGCGCGCTCGTCGCTCGGCTCGCTCGGCGCTCGTCCCATCGGCGCGGCGGTCCGGTTCGTTGCGTCTCCGTAACCAGCGCGGTCCGCAACTCACCCGCCCGTTGAAGCATTCCGCGGAGAACGGAACGGGACGCGCCGGAGCCCGCGTCTCGCCTTGCTCGAGCCGGCCGGGGGAGTAGGCCTTCACGCGGACAATCCCCATGCGCGCCCTCCTTGCCTCCAGTCTCGGTCTCGCCGCGTTCGTCTGCGCCAGCCTGCAGGCCTGCTCCTCCAACAGCAACCAGTCCGGCTTCGCGAGCTCCAGCGGAAGCAGCGGCTCGGGCAGCGGGGGCGGCAGCACGAGCAGCAGCGGGGGCGGCAGCACGAGCAGCAGCGGGGGCAGCAGCACCTCGAGCGGCGGGTCGAGCAGCGGCCTCGCGGGCGACGGCGGCGGCGCGGTGTACGACGGCGGCGATGCGACCGTCACGGTCACGAACACGATCTACGCGCACACCGACTTGAACCTCTACTCGGTCGACCCGATGACCAACGCCGTCACGCAGATCGGGCCCTTCGCCGGCCTGAGCGACTCGTCGACCGACGACGTGATCACCGATCTGGCGGTGAACTCGATGGACCAGGTCTACGTGAACAGCGAATCGGTCGTTTACCTGGCCAGCCTCCCCACGACGGTCCCCGGCGCGGTGTCGCTGATGAAGGTCGCGACCATCCAGGGGACGGCGAAGTTCTACGCGCTGGCCTTCGCGCCCGCCGGCGCGCTCGACCCGAACGACGAGGTGCTCATCGGCGGCGACAGCACCGGCGTCCTCTGGTCGATCAACACGACGAGCGGCGCGAGCGTGAACCTCGGCAGCTTCGGGCAGGACACGAGCGTCAAGACCGACGCGGGCGCGAACGACTTCGTCCTCTCGGGCGACATCGTCTTCTACACCGACTCGACCGGAGCGCCGACGGGGCTCGCCACCATCCGGTCCTGCCCGGCCGGCAAGACGAACAGCATCAGCTACTGCTCCAAGGACTACCTCGCGTCGGTCGACATGACGGCCCTCAAGACCGCGTACACGAGCGGCACGGCGGCGCCCTCGCTCCTCGGCGGCATCTACGGCGCGACGGTGTCGAACGGGACGACGACCGGCCCCGGCGCCGGGACCGGCTTCGGGGACGTCTTCGGGCTGGGGGCGTGGAACTCGACGGTGTTCGGCTTCACGCGCAAGATCACCACCCCGGCCGCGGCGGCGCAGCTCATCACGATCGACACGACGACCGGCGCGGGGACGTCCGTCCAGTCCTTCACGTTCAACTCGCCGGACGACGGCTGGTCCGGCGCCGGGGTGACGACGAAGGTCACCATCAGCGTGCCGCCGCCGCCGCCGCCCCCCTCCCAGTAGCGGCCGGCTACGTCGATCAGGCTTCGCGCGACCGCCTCGTCGGGGTAAACATCGAACCCCCGCATGAAGCTCTATTTCTCGCCCGGCGCCTGCTCGCTCCACCCGCACATCACGCTCCGCGAGGCGGGCCTCGCCTTCGACCTCGTGCGCGTCGACATCCGCGCGCACAAGCTGCACGACGGCTCGGACTTCTTCGCCATCAACCCCAAGGGGTACGTCCCCGTCCTCGAGATCGACGACGGCATCCGCCTCACCGAGGGCGCGGTCATCGACCAGTACGTCGCGGACCGGAAGCCGGAGGCCAAGCTGATTCCCCCCACCGGCACGATGGAGCGGTACCGCGCCCTCGAGTGGCTGAACTTCATCGCGGCGGAGGTGCACAAGAGCTTCAGCCCACTCTTCGGCAGCGACGAGGCGGCGAAGGTCGCGCCGCGGGCGCGACTCGTGAAGCGGTTCGACGTCATCGCGAAGGCCCTCGAGACGAAGCCCTATCTCCTCGGCGACGCCTTCACCGTGCCCGACGCGTACCTCTACAACATGCTGCGCTGGGCCCACGGGCTCCAGTTCGACCTCGCCCCGTGGCCGGTGCTGACCGGCTATTTCGCCCGCGTCGACGAGCGCCCCGCCGTCCAGGCCGCCCTCACCGCCGAGAAGGCCGCGAGCCACGCGTAGGCTCGCGAGCATCGCGCCCCGCCCCCGGAGGCGCGCCCTCCGAAGTTGAGCTAGTACTCGCCTCCTCGGAGGAGAGACAGAGACATGCGCAAACCGATCCGTCGCGCCGCCGTCATCGGCGCGGGCGTCATGGGCAGCGGCATCGCCGCTCACCTCGCGAACGCGGGCGTCGAGGTCCTCTTGATGGACATCGTCCCGCCCGGCCTCGGCGACGCGGAGAAGGGCAGCCGCGCGGCGCGCGACCGCTTCGCCGCGTCGGGCCTCGAGAAGGCCCTCAAGGCGCGGCCGGCGGCGTTCTTCCACCGGGATCGCGCGCGCCTCGTCTCGGTCGGCAACATCGAGGACGACCTCGAGAAGGTGCGCGGCTGCGACCTCGTCGTCGAGGCGATCATCGAGCAGATGGAGCCCAAGCGCGCGCTCTTCGCGAAGCTCGACGCGCTCGTGGCGGACCACTGCATCGTCGCGTCGAACACGAGCGGCCTGCGCATCGCCGAGATGATGCAGGGGCGCTCGGAGGGCTTCCGGCGGCGCTTCCTCGTGATGCACTTCTTCAACCCGGTCCGCTACATGAAGCTCCTCGAGCTCGTGGCGGGGCCCGACACGTCGATCGACTCGCTCGACGCCGTCCGCCGCTTCGGGGAGGACGTCCTCGGCAAGGGCATCGTCCTCGGGAAGGACACGCCGAACTTCGTCGGCAACCGCATCGGCGCCCACGCGATGATGACGACGATCCACCTGATGCTCGAGGAGGGCCTCGCGCCCGAGGACGTCGACGCGATCAGCGGCGAGCCGATGGCGCACCCGAAGAGCGCGAGCTTCCGCACCGCGGACCTCGTCGGGGTCGACACGTTCGTGCACGTCGCGGAGAACTGCTACGCGTCGCTGACGAACGACGAGGACCGCAAGGTCTTCGAGGTGCCGGCGTACATCAAGGCGATGGTCGAGAAGAAGCTCCTCGGCGACAAGACCAAGGGAGGCTTCTACAAGCGCGGCAAGGACGGCACGGTCGAGACGCTCGACCCGAAGACGCTCGCCTACCGCGCCCGCGGCGGCGACAAGGAGATCCGCAACGCCTGCAAGGAGCTCGCGAAGATCGAGGACCCGAAGGAGCGTTTGCGGAAGCTCGTCGCGGCCCCCGGCAAGACGGGGGACTTCGCGTGGAAGGTGCTCTCGCGGTCGCTCGCCTACTCGGCGCGCCGCCTCGGCGAGATCGCGGACGACGTGGTGGCGATCGATGACGCGATGAGGTGGGGCTACAACTGGGAGCTCGGCCCGTTCGAGACGTGGGACGCGCTCGGCTTCGAGACCGTCGTCGACCGGATGAAGAAGGACGGCGTGGCCCTGCCGGCGAGCATCGACAAGATGCGCGCGAGCGGCGCGAAGAGCTTCTACACCGACGACGGGCGCGTCTTCGACGTGCTGCGCGGCGAGTACCGCAAGCGCGAGGTCGACCCGCGGACGGCGACGCTGACCGTGCTGCGGAAGGGCGGGTCGCCGGTGCTGAAGAACGACGGCGCGGAGGCGTGGGATCTCGGCGACGGCGTGCTGGGCCTGACGTTCAAGACGAAGGCGAACAGCATCGACGCGGACGTCATCAAGATGATCCCGGAGGCGGTGGCGCGCGCGGAGAAGGACTTCCGCGCGATGGTGGTCGCCAACGAGGGCGAGCACTTCTGCGTGGGGGCGAACCTCTTCCTCGTCGCGATGGCGGCGAGCCAGAAGCAGTGGAAGGAGCTCGCCGAGATGATCGCGGGCTTCCAGAACGCGTGCCAGCGCATGAAGTACGCGACGGTCCCGGTCGTGGCCGCGCCCTACGGGATGACGCTCGGCGGCGGGCTCGAGGTGTGCCTCGGCGCCGGCAACGTGCAGGCCGCGGCGGAGACGTACGCAGGGTTGGTCGAGGTCGGCGTCGGCCTCGTGCCCGGCGGCGGCGGGACGATGAACCTCCTCTGGCGCGCGATGGAGGGGGTCCCGGATGGGGCGACGGTCGACACGTACGCGCTCGTGACGCAGATCTTCAAGAACGTGGCGCTCGTGAAGGTGGGAACGAGCGCGGAGGAGGCGAAGGCCTACGGCTACTTCCGGCGCGAGGACGGCGTCAGCTTCGACCGCGCGCGGCAGCTCACAGAGGCCAAGGGCCGCGCCATCGGCCTGGCGGTGAGCGGCTGGCACCCGCCGGCGCCGAGGGCCTACGTGCTCCCGGGCGAGAGCGGCATCGCGACGCTGCGCATGATGGTCGGCACGCTGGTCGAGGCCGGCCAGGCGAGCGAGCACGACGCGAAGATCGCCATCAAGCTCGCGGAGATCCTCTGCGGCGGGGTGAGCGGCGCCTCGCACGAGGTGACCGAGAGCGAGATCCTCGAGATCGAGCGCGAGGCGTTCGTCAGCCTGTGCGGCGAGGCGAAGACGCAGGAGCGCATGCAGTACATGCTCATGAACAACAAGCCCCTGAGGAACTAGGACCATGATCGAGAACGTCGTCATCGCGGAGGCCGTGCGGTCGGCGGTCGGCCGCGCGCACAAGGGGACGCTCGCGCTGACCCGCCCGGACGAGCTCGCGGGGCAGGTCGTGGCGGCGCTGATGGCCCGCGTGCCGCAGGTGAAGCCGGCGGACGTGGAGGACCTGGTGCTCGGCTGCGCGATGCCCGAGGGCGAGCAGGGCCTCAACGTGGCGCGCGTCGTGGGGCTGCTCGGCGGGCTGCCGATCGAGTCGGCGGGGGTGACGATCAACCGCTTCTGTTCGAGCGGGCTGCAGGCCATCGCGATGGCGGCCGGCGCCATCGTGACCGGCGTGAACGACGTCGTCGTCGCGGGCGGCGTCGAGTCGATGACGATGGTGCCGATGACGGGCAACAAGCTGAGCGCCTCGCCGGAGGCGATGCGCCGGGTGGCCGACGTGTACACCCCGATGGGCATCACGGCGGAGAACGTGGCGAAGCGGTTCTCCATCTCCCGCGCCGACCAGGACGCCTTCGCCCTGCGGAGCCAGCAGAAGGCGGCGGCGGCGCAGAAGGCGGGCAAGTTCGACGACGAGATCGTGCCCGTGAAGGCGACCCGCTACGAGAACGGCAAGCACGTCGACGCGGAGTTCAAGCGCGACGAGCTGGTGCGCGGCGACACGACCGCCGAGGGCCTGGCGTCGCTGAAGCCGGCGTTCGCGAAGGACGGCAGCGTGACGGCAGGGAACGCGTCGCCGCTGTCGGACGGGGCGGCGGCCGCGCTCGTGATGAGCAAGGCGAAGGCCGACGCGCTGGGGGTCAAGCCGCTCGGGTGGTTCCGCGCCTTCGCGACGGCGGGGGTCGATCCGGCCATCATGGGCATCGGGCCCATCCCGGCGGTGCGCAAGCTCCTCGCCAAGACGGGGCTCACGCTGAGGGACATCGACGTCATCGAGCTGAACGAGGCCTTCGCGAGCCAGTCGGTGTACGTGCAGCGCACGCTCGAGATCCCGGACGAGAAGCTCAACGTGCACGGCGGCGCGATCGCGCTCGGGCACCCGCTCGGGTGCACGGGGGCGAAGCTCACCGCGACCGCGCTCTACGAGCTGCGACGCCGGGGCGGGCGCTACGCCATCGTGACGATGTGCATCGGCGGCGGCATGGGCGCGGCGGGCCTCCTCGAGGCGGCTCGCTGACCCGAGAGACGGCCGTCCGAGAAGAGCTGCGGAGCCTCGTCCGGCTCTCGGTCCCGATCGCGATCGCCCAGCTGGGCCTCGTCTCGATGTCGCTCGTCGACACCGCGGTCATCGGCCGCGTCTCGGTGAACGACCTCGCCGGGGCCGGCATCGGCCGCGCCATCGGCTTCGCGTCGATCATCGTCGGCATGGGCGTCACGACCGCGCTCGAGCCGATGGCGGCGCAGGCCCTCGGCGCCGGCGATCCCGGGACGGCCTGGAGGAGCTACGTCGCGAACGTGCGCGCGGCCCTGCTGCTGCTGGCGCCGGCGGTCGTCTTCGCCTTCGCGGTGACGCTCTTCCTGCCGATCCTCGGCGTGGAAGCGGCGGTCGTCAGCCGGGCGCGGCTCTTTCTCCTGGGCCAGACCCCGGGCTTCGGCTTCATGCTGGCGTTCCTGTCGTCGAAGACGTTCCTCCAAGCGCACGGCGTGACGCGGCCCGCGCTCGTCGGCAGCCTCGTCGCGAACGTCGTGAACCTCGCGGTCAGCAACCTGCTCGTCCGCGGGGACGACGCTCTCCGCGCCATCGGCGCGCCGACCATCGGCTTCCGGGGCCTCGGCGCGCTCGGCGCCGGCATCGCCTTCAGCGTGTCGTGCGTCGTGCTCCTCGCGTTCGTCGGCGGCGCCGCCCTCCGGTTCCGCGCCCACGCGGCCGGGCCGCCGGTGCCGCTCCGCCGCGTCTACCGGCTCGGCCTGCCGGTGGGGTTCCAGATGCTCGCCGAGATGGGCATCTTCTCGCTGGTCGCGCTGCTCTCCGGGGTCCTCGGGCCGGAGGTCGCGTCGGCCCACCAGGTGGCCATCGGGCTCGCGAGCTTCACCTTCATGGGCGCCCTCGGCGTCAGCGGAGCCACCGCGGTGCGCGTGGGCCACGCCGTCGGTGCCGGCACCTCGCCGCGCCGGGCCGGCATCCTCGGCATCGCCGTCGGCGCCGCCGTCATGATCGCCGGTGCGATCGCGTTCATGGCCATCCCCCACGTCCTCGTCGGCGCCTTCACGACCGACGCCCGCGTCCTCGCCGTCGGCGTCGATCTCCTCCGCATCGCCGCGCTCTTCCAGCTCTTCGACGGCGTCCAGTGCGTCGCGGCGGGTGCGCTGCGCGGCGCCGGCGACGTGCGCTTCCCCTTCGTCGCCAACGTCCTAGGCCACTGGTTCGTCGGCTTCCCGGTGGCCCTCATCCTGGGCTTCGCCCTCCACGGCGGCGCCCGCGGCCTCTGGTGGGGCCTCACCTGCGGCCTCGTCGTCGTCAGCGTCGCCCTCGCCCTCCGCTTCGCGGCCATCTCCCGCCGGACGATCGCCCGGGTGTGACCCGAGCCCTACGCCATCGAGGCGTTGACGCCGACTTCGACCGCGGACACCGACGCCGTCTCGAGCTTCAGCTCGCCGCCGTTGGGCGGGTCGTACGCGGCGCGGCCGACCTGGTGGGTCCGGAAGCGGTCGCTGAACATGCCCAGGAAGTACGAGCGGAAGCAGAACCAGGCGATGCTCGGCTGGTTCAGCTCGGGGTCGATGAGGTGCGCGATCTTCCCGTGCGCCTCCTGCAGCTTGCTCCAGTGGAGGCCCGCGCTCTCGTGGTGCGCCGCGTGGTAGCCGGCGTTGAAGAACCACCAGTTGGCGGGCTTGCTGACGAAGTTGCGCGAGTGGTTGTGCTCCGACCAGGGGTCGGCGTGCACGTGCTGGATGTAGTTGATGAAGATCATCGACCAGTTCGCGAACATCGCCGAGATGCCGAAGCCGAAGAACCAGATGACGATGCCGCGCCACCACGCCACGTGGTGCACCTCGACCGCGACCGCGATGGCCAGCGCGAGGAGGCCCACCTGCACGCCGACGAGCGTCGCGTACTGCGAGACGATCTGCCGGTAGAGCGAGCGGTTGCCGGCCTTGGCCTTCGCGATGAACTCGCGGATGACGTCCGCCTGCCAGTACGCCGAGACGAAGTAGTACGAGCTCGCGATGGCCCAGGTGTGCCGCTTCGAGTAGCGCCAGGTGATGGTCGCGTCGCCGGCCTTGTTGACGTACTTGTGGTGATTGAGGTTGTGGGTCGGGATCCACGCGAACGTCGGGAACCCGTAGAAGACGCTCAGCCACACCGAGTAGAAGGCGTTCATGCCACGGCTCTTGAACGTCGGGCAATGGTTGTGGTTGTGGCTGAAGACGCCGGCGCAGAAGCCGCAGTAGAGCGTGATCGGCAGGAGCCACGGGATGAGACGCGGCTCGACGTAGGGGGCGAAGCCCACGACGGGAAAGAGCACGAAGGCCCAGAGCAGGGTTCGACGATCCGCTCGGTGACGCAGCATGGGGGCGACCTCGACGTGGGGAGGGTAGTGCGGGGGTGGGGACCGGGCATCACCTTTCGGTCATGCGGGGGTGCGCAAGATCCTTCGCAGCGAATCGCGCGGCGCGGGCCGAGACCTGGGTCCGCGGGGTTATCCCTTCCCGTCGGCCGTCGTCAGCACGCCGTACAGCTCCGGCCGCCGGTCGCGGAAGAAGCCCCAGGCCGCGCGCGTCCTCGCCAGGACGTCGAGGTCGAAGCGGGCCACGATGACCCCCTCGTCCGCCCGCCCCAGCTCCGCCACCTTGTCGCCCCGCGTGTCCGCGATGAACGACGACCCGTAGAAGCTCTGCCCCTCCTCGTCGCCGATGCGGTTCGCCGCCACGACCGGCACCACGTTGGACACCGCGTGCCCGATCATCGCCCGCTGCCACGGGTCCCGCGTGTCGAGGTCCGGCTCGTGCGGCTCGCTGCCGATGGCCGTCGGGTAGAAGAGCAGCTCCGCGCCGAGCAGCATCATCGCGCGCGCCGACTCGGGGAACCACTGGTCCCAGCAGATGCCGACGCCGATGGTCCCGTGCTTCGTCGCCCACACGCGGAAGCCCGTATCGCCGGGGCGGAAGTAGAACTTCTCCTCGTAGCCGGGACCGTCGGGGATGTGGCTCTTGCGGTAGACGCCGAGCAGCGCCCCGTCGGCGTCGACCACCGCGACGCTGTTGTAATAGGCCTGCCCCGCGTGCTCGAAGAACGACACCGGGAGGACGACGCGAAGCTCGCGCGCGACCTCGCGCATCCGGGCGACCGCCTCGTCGGCCTCGACCGGACGCGCCTCGGCGAAGTGCTCGGCGCGCTCCTCGCGGCAGAAGTAGGGCCCCTCGAAGAGCTCCGGCGGCAGGATGATCTGCGCCCCGAGGGACGCCGCCTGCCGCACGTGCGCCTCGACGCGCGCCAGGTTCTCGGCGCGCGCGCCCCCGAGGGGGCACTGGATGGCGGCCACGACGACCGAGCGGCTCATCGCCCCGCCCCCGGCTGCTGCTGCGTGATGCAGTGGAACGCGCCGCCGCCGGTGAGGACGGCGCGCGCGTCGACCGCGACCGTGCGGCGCCCCGG
>JBEKGQ010000132.1:0-11911 GCA_050012715.1 Polyangiaceae bacterium | reverse complement strand
GTGCCCGTCAACGCGGTCACCACCGTCGCGCCGGTGATGCCTGCCTCCACGACGACGCCGGCTGCTCCGGCGTCGCCTCCCAAGCCCGGTAGCTGACGGGCTCCCCGCCCGGGGGGCGGTGCACGTCGTAGGCACCGCTCCCCGCGGCCGGGTGTTTCGCTTCACGCCTCGGGGGCCAGTTTAAAGGCGGCGCGGATCTCGGGCTTCACGAGGACGACGATGGCCCAGATGGAGAAGGGCAGCGTGAGCAGGCAGCACGCGCTGCTCGTGATGGGGATCGCCGCGACGATGCACCCGGCGAGGGCGAGGCCCCACATGCGCACGCGGAGCATCTGGATCGCCGCGAAGACGTTGAACACGTTGGCGAGCGCCGCGAAGATGCACACCGCGATCGTGAAGGGGCGCACCCACTCCTGCATCTCGGGCGTCATGCCCGGGGTCCCCGCGGTCGCGCCGATGGGCATGCCGGTCGCGAAGAGGACGAGGTCGAGCAGGAAGACCAGGATGAGCAGCCCGCTGATGACCGCGAGCGCGATGCCCGGGACGATGAGCTTCGAGCGGGCCTGCTCGCGGGTGAGGGCACCGGCCTGCGCGTAGGCGTCGCCGGGAGCGGGAGCGGGCGGATAGGCAGGAGGCGCGTACATGGGCCCGGAATACGCCTCGACACGCCGGTCGTCCATGCGATAACCGCGCCTCGTCGTCCCCGGGGGGACGCATGGGCGCATGCGCATGAGCACCACTCCGCCTCGTTCGACCTGGGATGCCGCGCTGGCCCTCGTGGCGCGCGGCGACGGGGCCGCCGTCGCGAGGCTCGCGCTCGATCGCGCCGGAGAGGCGCGCGCGGGGCGACCGATGCCGCGCGCCGGGCAGCCCTACGGACGGCGGGTGCTCCACGCGACCGACGCGGGCGAGGTGATGCTCGCGTCGTGGCGTCGCGGGGCGAGCTGCGCGCCGCACGATCACGGCGACGCGCGCGGGGTCGTCGTGGTGCTCGAGGGGAGCTTCACGGAGGTGGTCTACGAGGTCGCCCCGGGCGGGCTGCGCACCACGTCGAGCCGCACCGTCGCGGCGGGGGACGCGCTCGCGGTGGAGCACGCGCTGGTGCACGAGATGCGCGCGCACGAGGGCGGGATGACGCTGCACTTCTACGTCCCCGGGGTGCACGCGATGCGCGTCTACGACCGGCAGGCACGGGCGACGCTGCTCGTCGGCGGCGACTGCGGCGCGTGGGTGCCCGATGAGCCGTCGCAGGTGCTGCGCCGGTGGGCGTGGGCCGAGGCCGCGCCGTGATCTGGATCGGCTACACGACGCAGTATCGAGGCGGGAGCCTCGAGTTCGCGCGCGCCGCGCGCACCCTGAAGCGCGAGCTCGAGGGCCGGCACCCCGGCGCCCCCGTCGTCCTCGAGCCGCTCGTCACGAAGCGTGACTTCGTCGACGCGATGGAGCGCATCGCGGCGCGCGGCGAGGCCATCGACGAGCTGCACTTTCTCGGGCACTCGGGGATGTACGGCGTGATGTTCGGGTCGACGTCGTGGCCGGAGCAGCTCAGCCCCCACGAGTGGCGGTCGATGCGCATCCCGTTCGCGGGCGGGGCGTCGGCGTGGTTTCACGCGTGCCGGACGACGCGGTGGTTCGCCCCGTTCTTCGCGCGGACCTTCGGCGTGCGCGCGTACGGGCACCACGGCTACACGACGGTCTCGGCGCGGCCCGACCGCTTCGCGTGGGAGCGGCTGCGGCGCGGCAAGGACGGCCCGGTGTATCTCGTGTGCGTCGCGGGGAGGAAGACGCACGGCCTCCTCGGCGCGCTCCGCAAGTACGTCGCGCGACCCGCGGTCGAGCCGATGACCGGCTTCGATCCCGCGCCGCCCGACGGTGACCCGAGCTACGACGCGGTCGCGCCGCTCTACGACCGCGCGTTCGGCGACATCCGCGTGCGCCGCGACGAGTGGCGCTGGCTCGAGGGCCGGCTCGACGCGGCGTACCCGGCGGGGTCACCCCCGCCGCGCGTGCTCGACGTGGGCTGCGGCAACGGCGCGCTGCTCCTCGCGCTCGAGGGGCGCATCGCCTCCGGGACGGGCGTCGACGCGTCGACCGGGATGATCGCACGGGCGAGGGCGCGCACCGAGGGGCACGCGAAGCTCCGCTTCGAGACGGTCCGCGAGCCGAGGCTCCCCTTCGCCGACGGGTCGTTCGACGTGGTGACGTCGTTCCTCTCGTTCCGCTACCTCGACTGGGATCCCATGGTCGCGGAGATGCAGCGCGTCCTGGCGCCGGGCGGCCGCATCCTCGTGGTCGACATGGTCGAGAAGGCGCTCGCGCTCCGGGAGGCGCCGCTCCTCGCGCGCTCCGCGGCGCGCCACGTGCTGCGCCACGCGCGCGACCGCCGCTTCGTGCGGGACGTGCGCGCCCTCACCGCGCACCCCGACTGGAAGACGATGCTCCGGCACAACCCGATCCGCGCCGAGCACGAGTACCGCTGGTACCTCGAGAGCCGCTTCCCGGGGGAGAAGCTCGTGACCTTGAGCCTCGGGCGCACGCACCGGCTCGTGGCGTTCGACACCGGCGCGCGCCGCCCCGGTCCCGTGCTGCCGCTGTCGTACCCGTGAAGCGTCGGGAGGCATCCGTGAAGGCGCGTCTCGGCGTCCTCGACTGGGGCATCGGCGGCATGGGCGTCGTGCGCGAGCTGCGGCGGCGCGCGCCCGAGGTGCCCGTCGTCTACCTCTCGGACACCGGGTTCACGCCCTACGGCAAGGCGCCGCGCGCCGTCCTCGCCGCGCGCGTCGCGCGCATGGTCGCGGCGCTCGCGGACGAAGGCGCGGTGGCGGTCGTCGTCGCGTGCAACGCCGCGTCGACGGTGCTCGGCGAGCTCGGGGCGCCGTGGCCGGTCCCGGTGCTCGGGGTCATCGAGAGCGCGCTCGGCATGGTGCCGCGCTCCTTCCGCGGCACCCTCGGCGTCGTCGGCGGGGCGCGCACGATCCGCTCGGGCCTCTACCGGCGCGGGCTCGCGGCGCCGGGGAGGCGCGTCGTGTCGCGCGTGGCGCAGCCGCTCTCGGGTCACATCGAGGCCGGCACCGCCGGCTCCGCCGCGTGCCGCGCCGCGCTCGATCGCATCCTTTCGCCCCTGCGCGAGGCCGACGCGATCCTCCTCGCGTGCACGCACTACCCGGCCATCGCCGCCGCCATCGCCGAGCGGGCCCCGCGCGCGAAGCTGCTCGACCCCGCCGCCGCCCTCGTGACGCGCGTCCTCGCCGCGCCTTCTCTGCCGCGCGACGGCGGGCGCGACCGCCTGCTCACGACGGGCGACCCGACCGCGATGCGCGCGGCCGCGCAACGGGCGTGGGGCTTCGATCCCGGCCGGTGCCACCTCAAGACGATCGGCGGCTAGGGCGGCTCAGCGCCTCTGCGGCCAATCCCTCCTCGACGTCCGCGGAAGGGGTGCTCTTGTCGGGGACGCTTCCCTTCGGCTTCTGGACGCGCAGGTAGGCCTTGGCGATGTCCGCCTCGGTGACGAAGCCGACACACCGGCCGTCGCGGTCGGTGATGGGGAGCTGCGACAGGCCGTTCGAGATCATCGTCTGGAGGGCGAACCCGAGGTCGTCGTCGACGTCGACCGACACCGGCGCGCGCATGAGGTCCGCCGCGTTGACGAGCGGGAGGAGCTCCGGCTCCGACGCGAGGATCGCCACCTCGTCGGGTGTGATGATCCCGATGACCTTGCCGAGCGCGTCGACGACCGGCGAGATGACCTGCGCCGGCGCGGCGGCACGGCCCCGGACGATGTCGTCGGCGTGGGCGTTCAGGCGGAACGTGAGCGGCGGGGCGTCGCCGCGCGTGAACTGCTCGAGCCGCAGGCTCTCGAGCTGCTCGGTCTCGCGCTTCGAGCCGAGGTGCACGCCGTCCTGCTCGAGGAGGGCCTCGTAGATGGGCGTCGGCCGCCACTGCCGCGCGAGGACGTACGCCGTCATGTTGGCGATCATGAGCGGCAGGATGAGCGAGTAGCCGCTGGTCATCTCGATGATGATGAGCACCGACGTCATCGGCGCGCGGATGATGCCGGCGAAGACGGCCCCCATCCCGACGAGGGCGAAGGCGCCGATGGGCTCGCCGGTGTGGCCGAGGACCGTCGAGTCGAGCGTCCCGATCGCACCGCCGAGCATGCCCCCGATGAAGAGCGCCGGGGCGAAGATGCCGCCCGCACCGCCGCTGCTGTAGGAGAACACGGTGGAGGCGAGCTTCATCACGCAGAGGATCAGCATGACGTCGAGCCCGAGGTTGCCCTTCAGCGCGACGCTCAGCGTGTCGTACCCGCCGCCGGTGATGCCGTGGGTGCCGAGCTTCCACCAGGCGACGATGGCCAGGACGCCGGTGACGAGGCCGCCCACGGCGGGCCGCGCCCAGGGCGGCAGCTTCGACCGGCGGAACCACAAGCGCAGGGCGAGGAGCGAGTCGGTGAACGCGACGGAGGCGACCGCGGCCGCGACGCCGAGCACCGCGTAGATGAGGAGCGACGAGGCGTGGCGCAGGCCGTACACCGGCGGGACGTCGAAGATGGGGTGCTCGCCGAGCACGCTGCGCTCGATGACGGCGGCGAGGGCCGCCGCGACGATGACGCCGGAGAGGACGGCCTGATCGAGGTTCCCGACGACCTCCTCGATGGTGAACGTGACGGCGGCGATGGGCGCGTTGAAGGCGGCCGCGATGCCGGCGGCGGCGCCGACCGGGAGCAGGCGGCGGAGGGCCTTCGGGGAGACGCCGGTGATGCGCCCGAGGAAGCTGGCGACGCCGGCGGTGATCTGCACCGTGGGTCCCTCGCGGCCGAGCGAGGAGCCGGAGCCGAGCTGCAGCGCGCCGACGACGAACTTGCCGACCGAGTCGCGGAGGCGGAGGCGTCCCCCGCGCACCGCGAAGGCGATCTTCACCTGCGGGATGCCGCTGCCGCGCGCGTTGGGGACGACGTACTGGAGGAGGACGCCGCAGAGGAGCGCGCCGACGGTGGGGGTGACGAGCGTCCAGGGGATCCACGTCTTGCCGGGCGCGCTCATCGCCTGGTCGATGAGGGCGTGGGACGCGAGGGTGATGGTCTCGTGGAACGCGACGGCGGCGAGGCCGCAGACGACGCCGATGACGATGGTGAGGAAGAAGAGGCGCTGCGCCTCGGTGGGGGCAAAGCGGATCTCGGCGCGGAGGAGGTAGAGACTCCGCAGCCGCACGGCGCGGCGCACGCGCTGCCAGAGGTTCGTCTTCCAGTCGGTGGATCGCTGGAGGGAGACCTTGGCGCGCTCGGACTGCGGACTGTCGTCCAATTCGCGGGGGAGGGTACGCCGGCGGGCCGGAAACTTCCATGCGAGCCCACGGATTGTCGGAAGGCGCGCAACTTCGTCGCGAGCGGTCCGATGGGGAGACGACAGGACGGACGAGTGACGGTCTTCGGCCCCTTCTATCCGCCGGCGCTCCAGGCCGTCGTCAACCACGCGGAGCGGCTCGCGGAGCTGCTCGGGGTCCACGAGCTGGCGCCACCGACGCAGGAGTGGGCCGAGGCGTGGACGATCGGGCGGGCCGACGAGGTGGTGCGTTTCGTCGAGGAGGTCGTCGCGCGATGGCGCGAGGGCCGGGTGCCGGACGAGCACGCCGCCGCGGCGCTGGAGGACTACCTGGCCGCGCTCCACGAGGGGCTCGCGAAGCACCTCGGGTGCACCGCGCCCTCCTGCTGCGCCGGCGGTGAGGCGACGACGGCGCGACCGGGGCGCAGGGTGCGTCGCCGGCAAGCGACGGGGACGACGGCGGAGCACGACGACCGGACGGCGCTCGGGACGATCGACAGCGTGCTGCTGGAGCTGCTCCTGCGCCCGCCCAGCGAGTGACGGCGCCTAGAAGGGGTTCTCCCCGGCGAGGCCCTTTTGCTCCGCGCGGGACGACGGCTTGCCGCTCGCGGTCGCGCTCGGCGCGGGCGCGACCGCGCCCCGCTTGACGCTCCCGGTCGGCGCCGCGGCGAGGGCGGCCCCGGGCTTCGCGCTGGGCGTCGCGGCGACGGTGGCCGACGGCAGCGGCGTCAGCTCGACCGACGACGGGGCCAGCGACGGCGCCGCCGCCGGCTCCGCGGTGACCACCTGCGTCACGACGGGCGACGTTCCCCCGGCGCCGCCGGCTCCTCCGCGGGAGCCGCGCCCGACCACGACGACCACGGCCGCGGCGAGCAGGGCGCCGCCGAGGGCCAGGACCGAGAGCATCCCCCCGCGCGGCTTGGGCGGAGGCGCGGCGCGCGGCGCCGTCTCCGGTCCCGCCAGCGACAGGGCCGACCCGCCGTCGGTGAGCGCCGGGCGCTTCGGGTCCGGCGTCGGCTCGGGCGGCGGCGGCGGCCCCGACTGCGCGATGGCGGGCGGCGGCGGCGGCTTCGTCGACCCGGCGCGCGCCTGGCTCGTCTCGAGCATCGTGGCGTCGAGGGCGACCGCGCTGTACGGCTCGAGCGCCGCCGCGAGCTCGCGCGGCGTGGCGAAGCGCAGGTTCCGGTCCCGCGCCATCGCCTTGTGCACCACCTCGACGAAGCCCGTCGGCAGCTCCGGGCGTCGCTCGGAGAGGGGCATGGGCTTGCCCTCGTGGATGAGCACCGCCAGCTTGGGGAGCGCGTCGGCCTTGAAGGGGCGCTTGCCGCACGCGCACTGGTAGAGGATGACGCCGAGCGCGTAGACGTCGGTGCGGGCGTCGAGGTCCTTGTCGCCGTCGACCTGCTCCGGGGACATGTAATAGGGCGTACCGAGCGCCGAGCCCTCCTTCGTCGTGCCGTCGGCGCCGGTCAGCGTGGGGTCGAACTTCGACACGCCGAAGTCGAGGATCTTGACGAACGTCTTCCCGTCCCGCTCGATGAGGAAGAGGTTGTCCGGCTTGAGGTCGCGGTGGACGATGCCCACGTCGTGCGCTGCCTGCACGCCCTCGCACGACTGCCGGATGACGTCGACGAGCTCCGGCAGCGCGAGGCGCCGCACCCGCTCGAGGCGGGCGGCCAGCGTCTCGCCGGCGAGCATCTCCATGACGATGTACGGCTCGCCGCCGTCGAGCTTGCCCGCGTCGAACGTCTCGACGATGTGCGGGTTGCCGATGTGCCCGGCCGCCGACGCCTCGCGTACGAAGCGCGCGACGACCATCGGGTGCTGGAGCATGTCCGCGTGGAGCATCTTCAGCGCGCGGCGGTGCTTCGTGAACTCGTGCTCCACTTCGTAGACGGAGCCCATCCCGCCCATCCCGAGCAGGCGCACCACGCGGAGCTTGCCCGCGATGACGGTGCCTTCGGGGAGGGGAGGCGGCTCGGACATGGTCAGGGCATGCAGGTCGACGTGATGAGCTGCGTCGAGTGGGCGGTGTTGCTGAAGAGCGAGACGCCGAAGCTCCCGCCGGTGTTGTTCACGTGGATGTAATCGCCGCCCGCGTACGTGTGCGAGATCAAGGTCGACATGCCGATGTGCGTCATGCCGTCCGGGTTCACGTACGCGAAGTCGACGCCGTCGTCGAAGAGGAACGCCGCGCCCACGCCGCCGAAGCCGCCGACGTCGTCGTTCACCGCGCGCGCGTAGACGGCCGACTTGGTGCCCGGGAAGAGAAAGCCGGGGAACGCGCCCGCGTCGCCGGCGTCGCTCGGGCCGGGGGCGGAGACGCCGCCGTCGGAGGCCACCCCGACGAGCACCTCGCCGACGCCGCCGGTCTGGTACGCGTCGTAGAAGCCGACGAAGCCGGCGCTCGTTCCGCCGAGGGTGACCCACTGGCTCGTGAAGCTCGAGACCACGTCGAACGAGCTCCCGATCTGGTTGCCCTGCCCGTTGAGGACCGTGAGCCAGAACCTGCTCGCGGCGCTGTCGATGTACCCCACCCCGAACAGGCCGTTCGACCCGGCGACGTACCCCTCGTTGAGGTAGCCCGACACGTTGGCGTTGACGTTGTCGGTCGGCACCGGGTCGGTCGAGCCACCCGCGCTGTCCCCGCTGGGCAGGTACTTCTGCACCTTCATCAGGGGGCCGTTGTAGATGTTCGACACGACGAACGCGCTGCTCGCCGGCGACCAGACGACGTCCGGCTGCCCGCCCATCGTCGTGCTGATCTGGAACGACTTCTGCGCGTGCAACCCGGACACCCCGGCGTCCAGCACCCCGGTGTCGGTGAAGAACGACGCCCAGAGCCCGGCCGCGGCCGAGTAGTAGAGGAGGACGATCTCGCCGGTCGGCGCGACGGCGGCGGCCTCGGGGTAGAGGACGTTCGTGTCGACCGGTCCGGCCAGGAGGGGGCTCGCCGCGCCCTGGCTCGCTCCGCTGACCGGGTCGAACGCTTGGGCGTAGATGTAGTTCACGGTGCCGGCGTCCCCGGCGTCGCTGGTGGGATCCGGCCCCTGGTAGCCGTCGAAGATGAGGAGCTGCGTCGCGGTGCGGATGCCGATGCCGCCCTTGAACGCGGGGTTCGTGTCGCCCTGCACGACGGTGCTGAACTGCGTCTCCGCGGTCGCGCACGCGGCGCCGCCGTCGCCGGCGTCGCCCCCGCTGCTCCCGGAGCTGCTGCCGCTGCTGCCCCCGCTGCTTCCGCCGCTGGAGTCACCCCCGCTGGAAGAGCCGCCCCCGTCGAGCTCCCCGGGGTCGTAGCAGACCATGTTCGTGCAGAGCTGGCCCATGAGGCAGTTGCTGACGCTCATGCAGGGAGCGCGGCACTTGTCGTCCTGCCCGCAGACGAGGCCACCGTTGCACTGGGTGCTCGACGTGCAGTTGGCCTCGGAAGGGAGCTGGCAGATGCCGTAGCCGGACGAGGTCTCCACGCAGGCCTCACCGTTCGGGCAGTCGCGCGAGGACGCGCACTCCTGGTGGCACAGGCTGAAGATGCACACGAGGGGGTCGGCGCAGTCGCTGTTGAGCGAGCAGCCGGCCGCGAGCCCCAGGCCCGACGACTTCGACGAGCAGCCGGGCATCGCCCACGCGACGGCCACGGCGACGGCCGCGAAGGCAAGCACCCACGAGAGCCGATGACGACGGATGGTCATGGTAGTCCCCTCCAAAGCGGCCTGCGGCGAGCAGGCACAAGACCCGAGCCCCTTTGCATTTATGATGCGCTGCCGGCACGGTCAAATGCCGGGCTCAGAACATGAGCCCGTCGGACACGTAGATGCCGACGGGAAAGCCCGGGTTCTCGCTCTCGGCGTCCGGCGAGTAGGCCACCTCGACGCGGAAGATGGCGGCCTCGCCCCACTGGAGGAAGACGCCGCCGCCCACGCCGTACTTCAGGCCGATGTTGTAGCCGTCGGCGGGAGAGACCCACTGCCAGTCGCTCCAGGCGCGACCGACGTCGAAGAAGAGGTTCGTCCCGATCCGCAGCCGCTGGCCGAGGACGTGAAACCGCGGGAAGGGCGTGGCGCGGAGCTCGGTGTTCGAGATCATCTTGATGCGCCCGGCGTAGCGTCCGAGCGGGACCCCGCGGACGCCCTGCTCGCTGCCGAGCAGGTACTGCGGCTCGAAGACGCCCCCCTGCGCGAGATCGTAGAAGGGCACCCGTCCGAACTGGAAGCTGCCGACGAACCGCTGCGCGAAGATGAAGACCGGCCCGAGCGGCGCATAGTGCGAGAGCACCGCGGAGCCCTCGCCGTAGGACGCGAGGTCCGCCGACCCGACGGTGCCGGCGACGCCGAGCTGGTAGTAGTAGCCGCTCCGGGTGACGAACTCGTTGTCGCGCGTGTCGATGATGACGCCCGCGGAGGCGGTGCCGAGGAGCATCGTCGAGGCGCCGGTGAGGTACGGGCTGCCGTCGCTCTCGTGGTACGAGAGGTCCTGCGCGAGCTGCGACCCGGCGTAGGCCTGCGGCGCCTCGACGCGCAGGTTGCCGCCGAGGGCGAGGTCGAAGGGCCCGAGGAGGTGGTAGACGCGGACGATGGCCCGGACGCGCCCCTCCTGCTGGATGTACTGGTAGTCTCGCCCGACGTTGGGCTGGCCGGCGGGGACGGCGGCGACCGTGGCGTTGCCGATGCCGTAGTAGCCCTGGTTGATGGTGCGCTGGAAGCTGCCGCGCAGGTCGAGACGGCCCTTGCCGCCGAAGAGGTCGGGCGCGTCGAGGCGGAGCACGTGGCTCTGCTGGACCATGCGGAAGCCCGTCGTGTCGTCCTTCACGCTCGCCGAGAGGAGGAGGTCGATGTTCCAGAGGTACGGGTGAACGCCGTCGTAGAAGCGCGTCCACGTCGCGGCGCCGCCGAACTGGACGCCGATGTCGCTGTTGCCGCCGATGATCGGGAAGCCCGCGAGCTCGTAGCGTCGCGGATCGAGAGCAGCCGCGGCTGGCTCCACGGGATCCTCGGCGCGAGCGGGTGTGGCGACGGCGACCGCGAAGAGGTTGACCAGTGCGAACGCCACGACGCACGGGTACGTCGAGCGCGCGTTTCGCCCGAGGGGGCACGGCTTCATGGCAAGACCAGCATTCCGCTTGCGATTTGTCTCCCGGTCGGCTTCCCTATGCCCCGCCCACGGCCGGGTCCAGTCCATTCCTCTCCTGACGGCATGTTGTTTGCGGCCTAGGCGGTCGCGACAGGTCTTGAGCGATGGGCCCGGGTAACACTATGACGTCGACCGAGATGACCGAGATGCAGCAGAGCGCGCCGTCCACCGCGGAGCTTCCGCGCGTGGTGCGCGGGGCGGAGAGCATCTCGTCGCGCGCCGCATCGACGTCGGCGTCGTCGCGCGCATCGGCGGCCGCGATGGCGGACGCCTGGGGCGAGGCGCGGTCGCGCGACCTGAAGCGCTCGCCGTACCCGGGCGTCGTCGGCACGGTGTTGCGGCACGCGTCGCGGGTGCAGGTGGCGGCGTGGGACCGCGCGCTGCGCGACGTTCGTCGCGTCCAGGAGGAGCAGCTGCGGTCACTCCTCGACCACGCGAAGGACACGGAGTTCGGCCGCGCCCACGGCTTCGCGAGCATCCGCTCGCACGAGGACTTCGCCCGCCGGGTCCCCATCGGCGACTACGACTCGCACTCGCCGTTCATCGACCGGATGCGAAAAGGCGAGACGAACCTGCTCGTCCCGGAGTTCGTCCGCTACTTCGGCAACTCGTCGGGGAGCTCGAACCACGGCAAGCCCAAGTTCCTCCCCATCACCGACCGCCAGATCCGTCACCAGCAGCGTGCCGGTACGGACACAGTGATGCGTTATCTACACTGGTCGGGCGACGAGGGGATGTTCGGGGGGGGCTATACCCTCGGTCTCTTCCCGGCCATCACGATGCGCGAGGAGGGGCCCGTCCTCGTCACGTCGAACCCGGCGCTGATGATGACGAAGATGCCGGCCATCACCCGCCCGGTCTATCTGCCGGAGGACGACGTCCGCCGCATCACCGACTACGACGCGAAGCTCGGCGTCATCGCGGAGCGGTACCTCGACCACGACGTCCGGGCGGTGACGGGGACGACGTGCTGGTTCACCCTCCTCTTCGAGAAGGTGCTCGCCGAGGCCCGAAAGCGCGGCCGGCGCGCCCGCACGGTGCGGGAGATCTGGCCGAACCTGCGGGTCCTCATCGGGGGCGGGGTGTCGGCGACGCCGTATCTCCCGGTCATCCGCGACCTCGTCGGCAGGGAAGACATCACACTGGTCGACACGTACAACGCAACCGAGGGTGGATTGTACGCATCGAGCGACTTCAGTGGTGCCCGCGGGATGCTCATGCTCCCGCACCGGGGCACGTTCTTCGAGCTCGTGCCCCTCGAGGAGCACGGGACGGCGAACCCGACGCGCGTCCCCTTGTGGGCGGTCGAGCGGAACCGGCCCTACGTCATCGTGTCGACGACCGTCTCGGGCCTCTACGCGTACACCCTGGGCGACATCGTGAGGTTCCCCCAGACCTCGCCGCTCCGCATCGAGTTCATGGGCCGCCTCTCCGGGTGCCTGTCGGTCACCCAGGAGCTGACG
>JBEKGQ010000131.1:0-11933 GCA_050012715.1 Polyangiaceae bacterium | reverse complement strand
CCACGAGCGGGGCGGGCCGAAGGCGACGGTGACGTCCGCGGGCTGGGTGGCGCCGTTCCGCATCCACCGCCGCATCGTCCCGCGGTATCGCGAGGGGCGCGTCTTCGTCGCCGGCGACGCGGCGCACATCCACAGCCCCGTCGGCGGGCAGGGGATGAACACGGGCATGCAGGACGCGTGCAACCTCGCGTGGAAGCTCGCCCTCACCGTGAAGGGCGCCGCGCACGAGTCCTTGCTCGACTCGTACGACGCGGAGCGGCGACCGGTGGCGGCGTCGACGCTGCAGGGGACCGATGTGGCGACCAAGGTGGTCACGCTGCGCAACCCGGTGGCGCGCGCGGTTCGCGATCGCGTGGGCGCCTTGCTCGCGGGGATCGAGGTCGTGCAGAAGCGGCTCCTCGCGCAGGCGAGCGAGACCGCCATCGGCTACCGCGACAGCCCCATCGTCGACGAGCATCGCGCCTCGGTGGCGCGCGCGACGGTCGGCAAGCGCGTCGGCGAGCAGCCCACGCTGGCCGACTGGGTCGGCTTCGGCGGCGCGGCGCACCCCGGCGATCGCGCGCCCGACGTGGCGGTCGACGACGCCGTCACCCTGTTCTCGCTGCTCCGCCACACCGGGAGCACGCTGCTCCTCTTCGACGGCGCCGCGCCGACGCCCGAGGGGTACGCGAACCTCGCCGACATCGCGCGCCGCGTGAGCGCGCGGTGGGGAGCGCACGTGAAGACGTGGATCATCGTGCCGCGCCGCTCCCGTCCGGCGGAGCTCGCGGGCGACGACCCGGTGCTGCTCGATCCGAAGGCGGCCCTGCACCGACGCTACGGCGCGGGGAGCGAGTGCCTGTACCTCCTGCGACCCGACGGCTACGTCGGCTTCCGGAGCCAGCCCGCGTCGTGGAAGGCGCTCGAGGAGCACCTCTCGCAGATCCTCCGTTGAGCGGTCACCGGCGGAGGAGGACGTACACCGCCCCCTCCCCGCCGTCCGCCACGCTCGACGTCACGAAGGCCGCGACGTGCTCGCTCGACGAGCCCTGCGACAGCCAGGCCGCGATCTCCCCGCGCAGCACCGCGTGTCCGCCCGGCGAGTGCTCCCCCTTGCCGTGGATGACGAGCACGCAGCGCTCGCCCCGCACGCGCATCGTCCGCAGGAAGAGCTCGAGCTGGCCGCGCGCCTCGGCCGCGCCCATCCCGTGGAGATCGAGCCGCGCGTCCACCGGCACGAGCCCCCGCCGCAGCCGTCGCACCGCGTCCGCCGGCAGGTCCACGCGACGCCCTTCGACGCGCTGCCCGTCGTCGGCCACCTCGAACCGCGTGCGACCTTCGACCAGCGCCCGCAGGTGCTCGTGCACGGCGTCGGCCTCGACCTGCGCCGCCTCGCGCGCGCGCTTCGCGCGGTCGTCGACCGGCGCCACCTCTTCCACCTTCTGCTTCGGGACGCGATCGCCGCGCGAGCGATCGAGCGGCTGCACGCCCGCGAAGAGGCGCTGCATCATCATGGCCTCGTCCTCCGGCGCCGTCTCCTTCGGACGGGTCGGCGGGGGCGCCGCCGGCCTGCGCGCCGGGGCCTCTTCTTCCTTCTTCTTCAGCTCCTCTTTGAGGCCCCGAAGCGCCTCGAACGGCCCGCGCGCCTTGTTCTTCTTCGCGGCCATGGCTCAGCCTTCCTCGCGCCCTCGCGCCCGGACGGCGGCGAGGACGCTCTGCACGCCCGCGAGCAAGCCGTCCTCGTACTGCCAGTCGGGATCCGCCAGCTCTGGAAAGTCGTGCGGGTTCCCCACGTCCTCGAGCGTCAGGCCCGGGCGAAGCCGACGGGCCAGGTCGAGCACCTTGCGCCGCTGTTGCTCCTCCAGCTCGCCGACCAGCGTCTCGACCTCGCGCCAGGTGGTGGTTCCCATCGCGGTGCCTCGCGAACGTAGCATCGACGCACGCGGTCACACACGAGCCCCGTGGCTCCCCGGACCGGCCCCGGACCCGGTTCGTGGATCCGAACGGATCCACGAGCGAAGCTTGCGCGCCCGGGCAACGTGCGGGAAAGGCTGAACATCGGGTTGGCCTTCCCGGTCGCTCGGGCGCGGTTCGATGGTTGCAACCCAAGGATGCGCCGTCACGCCTGATCGAAAGCCCGGTATGGCCCTCGCGACCCCGCTCATCCCACCTCCGCGCGACGAGATCCCCCTCGGCGACGGGCGCTTCCTGCGCCTGGGAGCGCAGGTCGGACGGGGGAGCATGGCGACGGTGTACCGAGGTGTCATCGAAGGGCCGTACGGGATCGCGCGCACGGTGGCGGTGAAGGTGTTCGACGTCGTGGCCAGCGACGAGCACGAGGCGGTCCTCGCGGCGCTGAGCAGCGCGGCCCGGCGCTCGGCGAGCGTGCGGCACCCGAACGTCCTGCGCGTCGAGGACTTCGGGCTCCTCGGTCCGGCGCAGCCGTACGCGGTCGAGGAGCTCGTCGAGGGGCGCTCGCTCGCGCGCTTCGCGGCCCACGCGGCGCGGAGGAAGGAGCGCATCCCGCTCGACCTCGGGCTCTTCATCGGCGCCGAGGTCGCCGAGGCGCTCGCGGGCGCTCGCCTCGCGTGCTCTCCGGACGGCGTGCGGCTCGGTCTCGTGCACGGGGAGCTCTCGTCGTGCGACGTGCTCCTCTCGTGGCACGGCGAGGTGAAGGTGGGCGACTTCGGCGTCGCGGCGTCGACGCGCGCGGCCTCGTCGGTGCGGAGCGTCCGCTCGGTGGCGCGCCGCATCCGCGCCCTCGCGCCGGAGGTGGCGCGAGGGCAGCTCGGGGACGCGCGGTCGGACGTGTTCTCGCTGGGCGTCTTGCTGCGCGAGCTGCTGGTGGGCCCGCGGTTCCCGCAGATCGTCAGCGACGCGGAGGCGCTGCGGTGGGCGCGCGACGGCGTCGTGCACCAGAGCCTCTTCGAGCCGCAGCTCCCGCAGGCGCTCCAGGCCATCCTCACGCGCGCGGTCGAGCGCGATCCGGCGCATCGCTACCCGCACGCGGGCGCGATGGGCTACGAGCTCCGGCGCGTGGCGCTCGCCATGGGCGTCGGCGATGGTCGGGGCTTCCTGCGCACCGCGCTGTCGCGGGCGTTCCTCGACCACGACGGGGACGACGGCGACGACGAGGTGACCGGCGAGATGTCGCCTCCGCTCCCCGCGCGACCGCCGGCGCCGCGTCCCTCGGGCGTCGCCATGGTCGATCGCTTCGCGCGCCTCCGCGGCGACGACGAGGACCCGCCCCCGCTGCCGCGCGCCGGCTCGCCCGACGACAGCGAGCAGTTCTCCCTGGTCCTGCCGCTGGAGAGCGGGACGGTGCTCGCGGCCGGGGCCAGCTCCGTCGACGACGACGAGGCGGGCGAAGGCTAGAAGGCCCGGCTAAGCTCACCGGCGAAGCATGGTGAGGCGGAACCGCTGGAAGGGCGTGGTGAAGGCGCTCGCGCACGGGGCGCAGCTCCTGGCCGAGGACATCCGGTCCATCAAGGAGAACGATCCCGCGGCGCGCTCGACGCTCGAGGTTGCCCTCGTCTACCCCGGGCTCCACGCGGTGTGGCTCCACCGGGCGGCGCACGCGATGTGGCGGCGCGACGTGAAGCTCGGGGCGCGCCTGCTCGCGCACACGAACCGCTTCGTCACCGGCATCGAGATTCACCCGGGGGCGCGCATCGGGCGCCGCGTCGTCATCGACCACGGCATGGGCATCGTGATCGGCGAGACGGCCAGCGTCGGCGACGGGTGCCTGCTCTACAAGGGCGTCGTCCTCGGGGGCACGTCGCTCGAGCGCAAGGTGCGCCACCCGCAGGTGGGCCAGAACGTGGTCATCGGGTCGAACGCGTGCATCCTCGGCAACATCCACATCGGCGATCACGCGCGCATCGGCTCCGGGAGCGTCGTGGTGAGGGAGGTGCCGGCGGAGGCGACGGTGGTCGGCGTCCCGGCGCGCGTCATCGTGCCCGCCCACGCGCGCTGGGACGCCGCGCTCGACCACGCGAACCTGCCCGATCCGGTGACGGACATGCTCCGCGCGCTGGCCGCGCAGAACGAGAAGCTGCGCGAGCGCGTGGCCGCGCTCGAGGACAAGCTGGGCGTCGCCCACGAGGAGGCGGCGTTCCACCTGCCGTACGACGGCGAGGACATGCCGCGCGCCGACGGCGGCTGACTCGCCGGCGGGGCGTGGTGCGACGCCCTACCAGCCGAGCTCGACGACCTGGGTGGTCGCGTCGTAGTGGGAGAGGACGGCGCGGGCTTGCTGGCCGACGCACAGGCCGAGCATGGCGCGCATGATGGCGGGCGTCGCCAGCCGGTAGCAGGGGTGGTCGGAGAAGGGGTGGTGCGTGAAGCGGAGCGTGGCGGAGGTGTCGCGCACGTCGACCTCCATGCGGACCGAGCCGCGGCGGAGCTGCCGGAGGGCGGTCGGGAGCAGGCGCAGGAGGTAGCGCGGGGTCGAGACCGAGACGAGCATCTGGAGAAACCAGTGGGTGCCGAGGACGGTGCAGCGCTCCATCGCGCGGGTGAACTTCTCGGCGTCGCGGTGGGTGACCTCGCGGTGGAAGGCCTCGAGGGCGTCGCGCATCACGGTCTCCGGGTACCACCGCGACACGACGGGCTCGGCGATGGCCTCGCGCGACGCCTCGGGCGCGCCCTCGACGTAGCGGGCGAAGACCGCCTCGCCGTGATCCTCGAGGACGTAGCGGCGCGCGGTCATGAGCCACGCGCCCTTGATCTCGCTCCCGGGCATTCGCCGGCGGCATCCTAGCCGAGTCGATGGCGAGGCTGCGTGCCCGTGCGAAATGGCACGGGCGCCGATCCGAGGATGCGCTAGACGAGCGCTGTGCCATGGCCAAGGCCGACGCCGAGAAGCTGATCGTCAAGAACCGCCGGGCGACCTTCGATTACGACATCAAGGATCGCTACGAGGCGGGGATCTCGCTCGTCGGCAGCGAGGTGAAGTCGATGCGCGACGGGAAGGTCGACGTGACCGACGCCTACGTCGCCGTCGAGCGCGGCGAGGCGTGGCTGAAGCAGCTCTTCGTGGCGCCGTGCGAGCACTCGAGCGCCTTCCCCCACGAGACGCGCCGGTCGCGGCGGCTGCTCCTGCACGCGCGCGAGATCGAGGAGATCCACCGGGCGCTGGCGCGCGAGGGAGCCACCGCGGTGCCGTTGCGGCTCTACTTCAAGGAGGGGCGCGTGAAGGTGGAGCTCGGGGTCGGACGCGGAAAGAAGGCGTTCGACAAGCGGGCCGACATCGCGAAGAGGGACGCCGAGCGGGAGACGCGGCAGCAAGCGCGGCAGGCGCGGCGATGACCGACGTGGCCCACGTGAAGTGGGAGCGGGGAGGGGAGGCGCGCGTGGTGACGATCGACGCGCAGGCCATCGTGCTGCGGTCGACCGTGCCGTCACCGCCCGGGTCGCGGATCGAGGGGGTGCTCGTGGGAGTGGGCGGAGAGGCGGCCGGGAAGATGCGGCTGCGGGTGAAGGTGCACGGGTCGAAGAAGCAGGACGACGGGAGCTTCGTGCTGGAGGGCAGGCCGCTGGACCTGCCGCGCGAGACGCGGGAGGTGCTCGAGGGGCTGGTGAAGGGAGCGTAGGGGGGGAGCTCGACGCGGACCCGGATCCCGAGTCCGATCCCGAGTCCGATCCCGACTCCGGTTCCGACTCCGATTCCGACTCCGATCCCGAGTCCGATCCCGAGTCCGATCCCGATCCCGACTCCGATCCCCGACCCCGAATCGGTTCTGTCTTGGGCCGTGACGGTACGCGCGCGGGGGGTCTGCTTGCTTTGCACGCCCGGGCGCGGAAGAAGCCCGCCGGCGCGCTCGCGTATGCAAGGGGCGATGAGCGCGCCGTCATGCTTCTTCCGCTCGGGTGGGCATGCAAAGCAAGCAGACCCCCCGCTCGTTCGAAGCACTCAACGTCACCCTGATCGCCATCGCCCGGCTGAGAGATGTCGTGGGCAAGATAAGGCGCTGCGATCGCGAGCTCGGCGATCAGATTCGCGCCTCGTTGTCTTCCGTCGCGTTGAACCTGGCCGAGGGCAACTGCTCCGAGGGCGGCAACCGCATCTCGCGGTTCTCGACGGCAGCGGGCTCGAATCACGAGACTCGCGCGGCCCTTCGCGTCGGCGTGGCCTGGGGCTACGTCGGCGAGGCGGAGATCGTCGAAGGAGAGGCGCTCCTCGATCGAGTCGCAGCGATGCTTCACCGGCTGGGCGCCCGTCGCTGAGCGTGGTGCGAAGGGCTCGCGCGCGACGCGCGAGCCCTCGCGGCATCAGCGGACCAGGCCCGTGAGCAGGGCGACGACGCGGTTCGCGAGCTCGACGCAGCGGGCCGCGGCGGCGGCATCGGCTTCGCCCGAGAGTGCGGCGATCTCGACCGCGGCGACCGCCTCGACGGCCTCGCCGCGGGCGATGGCGAAGGCGCGAGCTTTGTCGGGCCGCGTGACCCGGCCCGCGCCCTCGGCGCAGTTGAGGCAGGCGCTCTTGGACGAGCGCATGGCCTCATCGCGCAGCTTGGCGTCGCGGATGTTCGCGGCCTTCACCGCGATGAGCAGCTCGACGGCCGCGTGGTAGGCGAGGAGCTTGTGGTGGGGGAGCACAGAGCGGGTGGTCGTGTTCTGGTCGGTCATGCCCCACCTCGCGCAGCCGGCGTGACACCGCCGAGTGAGAACAACTTCGTTGACCAGTGGCGGTGGCGCGCCGGGTGCGCGCCCCGGGCGTGACCGACCAGAACACGACCACCGCAGTCGCTTCCGGCGCACGTTCGAGATGGGCGAGCTTCCTCGGTCCCTCGAACGTCGGACAGGCCCGCCACCCATAATCCACGCGTTGGGCTGTCTCGGGTAGGCCGGATCGACCGTGGGCGGACTCACCGAACCGCGTCGCCGGGCGCCCGATCGACTCGCCCTACTCCGCCGCCCCCGGCCCGGCGTCCTCCTCTCGCATGCGAACCCACTTTCGCGCGATCTCGCGCACCGTGCGCTTCATCCACGGGATCGCCGCGCCCCGGATCGGGGGGAACAGCATGCTGCCCTCGCACATCGTGAGGAACATCGTCTGCAGGACGTCGGCGCTGTCCTGCTCCCACGCGCCGAGCTCCTCTCTCGCCTCGTCGTTGAGCATCGGTCCGTAGACCAGCGCGATGATACCCACCGCGCGCGAATCCCCGCGCGCCGCGTTTCTCACGAGGTCGTCGAGCTGCGCGATGAGCTCCGCGTCCTTCGCGGTGGTCGTGATGCGCTTTGCTGCGTTGCTCTTCTTTCCGTGGCCCATGGTCGTGTCTCCTTTTCGGGTGGCTGGTTGAGGTTTCGTTCCGTGCCCGCGGGGTGCTCCTCCCCCGAGCCCCCCGCCGCCCGAAGGCGGACGGAGGGCCGGGAGAGGAGCGTTGCCGCTACTGCGTGACTGCTACTGCGTGACTACTTGCCACTGCTGACTGCCACTCCCCCGCCCTGCGTCAGCTCTTCGCAGGGGCGGGCGCCGCCGCCGGCGCGGGCGTCGATGCCGGCGCGGGCGCCGTCGTCGTCACCGTGGCCGTCGGGGTCCCCGGCTGACCGCCAGCCGGAGCTGCCGTGACGTTCACCGTCACCGTGGGCGCCGTTGCGGGCGCCGCCGCCGGAGCCCCTGCGGGTGCTCCGTTCCCCGCGGCAGGAGCCGCCGCGTTCGCCTCCGGCGTCGCCGTCGGTGCGGGCGTGGTCGTGCCCGTCACCTTCAGCTTCGCCTTCGGACCCATCGTGTTCCGCGCCTTCCGCGTCGCGGCCCTCTTCGCTGCGGCCGCTGCCTTCGCCGCGGGGGTCAGCACCACGACCTTGCGGGCCGTGAAGCCGAAGTCGGCGAGCTTGCTGCTCGTCGCCCCGAACGCCCCGATCACGAGCTGCTTCAGATCGTGAACCGCGACGGTCGTCTGCTTGTTGATCGTGTCGTAGGTCGTCACCGCGTTCAGCCATGCGGCCCTGGTGGTGACGACCTGGTTCCCCGCGTCGATCCGGCTCTGCACCAGAGCCACGAACGATGCGGGCGTGTATGTCGTGCCTGCCAGCGGCAGGCTCGCCATCGTGGAGAGGTCCTTCTGGACCCCCTGGATCACTTCCTGGTCCTTACCCTGCTGACTGGATCTCGTCGTCGTTCCCATGTGTCCTCCTCTATTGGTTGTGAGTTACTGCGTGCGAGGGCGGTCGGCGTGGTGCCGGATTGCATCGCGGTCGGTCGCTCTCGCGTGGAGTCTTGGGGGAGGTGGGCGGGGCATCGGACGGGGAAGCGGCTACCCGTCACACCGCTCGATAATCTCCCGGAGGAGCTCGTCGAGCGCCTCGGTGGGGTCGCTCGAGAGGACGAGGTGTCCCGCGAGGACCTCGAGGCAGAGGTCCTGCACGACGTCCTCGGCGAGACGGCGTTCGTTGCCGAGGTGCTGCCGGGCGACCGAGACGAGCTGCCACCGGTGGCTCCGGAGCACCGCCTCGAGGACGATGCGGGTGGGATGGCCGGCGAGGTGCTCGTCGACCGGGACGAGCTCGGGGTGAAACTCGAGCTCGATGAAGCTGCTGTGGCGGATGCTGCGGCGGACGTTGCTGCGATGGGTACGGCTCATGATGTTGGTCTCCTTCTGGGTTGGGATTGGGGTTGGACTGGGTTGGACTGGAATCGGGCGGTCGGAGGGTGCACCTCGCCGGCCGCGGCGCCGGCTTGCTGCCCGGCTTCGCGTCGCCCTCACTGGTATAGGGGCTCGGTTTTCGGCGGATGTGCCGCCGGAGCGGTCGATTGTTGATCTTTTTTTCGCGGGGGCCCCCGGGCCCTCCGCCGCCCGAAGGCGGACGGAGGGCGGGGGAAAGAAAGCGTCAGCTCTTCGTCGGGTTCGCGGCGGGAGCCACCGCCGTCACCTTCCGCTTCGCCTTCGGCCCCGTGGCCTTCTGCGTCGCAGCACTCGTCTCGATGGCTCCCGTCTGCTGCTCCGGGGTCGGCGCCGCGGCCTGGGGGACCGCGAAGCCGAAGTCAGCGAGCTTCGGGCTCGCCTTGCCGAACGCCCCCATCACGAACTGCTTCAGATCGTGAACGACGACGTCCGCCTGCTTGTCGATGGCCTGGTAGGCGTGGACGGCCTTCAGCCACGCGGCCCTGGTCGTCTCCACCTCGTTCCCCGCGTCGATCCGGCTCTGGATGAAAGCCACGAGCGACCCGGGTGTGTATGTCGTGCCTCCGAGAGGGATGCTCGACATCGTCTGGAGGTCCTTCTGGACCCCCTGGATGAGCTCCTGATCCTTGGTCTGCTTGGTGCTGCGGTCTCTGATTCTCACTCTCATGTGTCCTCCTGCGTGGTTGGAAAGGTGCTGCGTGCGAAGGCGGCCGGCGTGGTGCCGGATTGCATCGCGGTCGACCGCCTTCGCGTGGAATCTGTGGGCGGCTTCGGCGGCGAGTAGCCGAAGTCCTCGAGCTTCGGGCTTTCTCCGCCGAAGGCCCCGATGACGAAGCGCCTCAGGTCACGGAGGACGACGTCGGTCTCGTCGGCCAGGTCGGCGTAGGCCACGATCGCCCTCTGCCAGGCCGCCTTGCTCGCCTCGATCGCGTTGGCGGCGTCCACCCTCGTCAGGATGAGGGCCTCGAGCGTCGGCGGCGTGAAGACCCGTCCTCCGAGGTAGAGGACGGACATCGCGTGCAGGTTCTTGCGGACGCCGGCGAGCGCCTGCTGATCCGCGTCCAGCGTCGCCTTCTTGTTGCGGGCCTTCACGATGCGCCTCCTTCGCAGCGCTCGATCACCTCCCGGACGAGGGCGACGAGCGCCTCGGTGGGATCGGCCGGCAGGGGCAGACGTCCCCGCAGCGCGTCGACGCAGAGGTCCTGCACGACGTCCTCGGCCTGGCTCCGGTCGCCCCCGAGGCGGCGGCGGGCGACGGCGAGGAGCTGCCAGCGATGCGCGCGGATGACCGCTTCGAGGACGGCGCGGAGCTGGTCCTCCGTGGAGGCATGGACGGGCGGAACGAGCTCGGGGTGAAGCTCGAGGTTGTCCACGTCGACGAGGTCGACGAGGCGGGTACGGCGGATGCTGTGGCGATGGGTTCGGCTCATGGTCTTGGGTCTCCTTCTGGGTTGGGGGTGGTGTTTCGGGTTGGGGTTGGGTTGGCGTTGGGTCGAGGGTCGGGGGCCGAGGGCGCACCTCTCCTGGGCCTCCGGGTGTGCCGAGGGCACGCCAGGGAGATCGAGGGAGCCTTCGGGGCTTCGAGGGCGGGCATCGGGCCGGCTTGCTTGCCCGGCTTCGGGTCGCCCTCACTTGTATAGGGGCTCGATTTTCTGTGGATGTGCCGTTGAGCCGGTCGATTGTTGATCTTTTCTTCGGCCCGCCTCAGCGGCCGCCGTCGGCGCACCGATCGAGGATCTCGCCGAGAAGGAAGCGAAGCGCGTCGGCGGGGTCGCTCGGCAGCCGGAGCTGCCCTTCGAGGACCACGACGCAGAGGTCCTGCACGAGGTCTTCGGCTTCGCGCGCGTCGTTGCCGAGCTGCTCCTGGGCAGCCGCGACGAGCTGGCCGCGGTGGTCTCGAATGACGGCGTCGAGGACGCGGCGGTTCTGGGCGTCCGTGACGCGCTCGTCGATGGGGACCAGCTCGGGATGAAACGCGAGCTCCTCTCCGTGGACGAGGTCGATGAAGCGGGTACGGCGGACGGTGGCGCGGTTGGTTGGGCTCATGGGGTGGATCTCCTCCCGGGGTGGGGTGGCTGCGGTTGGTGGGTTGGGTTTCGGGTGGGGTTGCGGTGCGCTCAGTGAGTCCGAGGGCGCACCTCTCCCGGGCCTCCGGGCGTGCCGAGGGCACGCTGGGGAGATCGAGGGAGCCTTCGGGGCTTCGAGGACGGGCATCGGGCCGGCTTGTTGCCCGGCTTCGCGTCGCCCTCACTGGTATAGGGGCTCGACTTTCGGCGGATGTGCCGTCGGGTCGGTCGATTGTTGATCTTTTTTCCGGCAGGTCTTCCCGGCTCCCAGCCCGGCGATAACCTCGTCTCCTGGATGCTCCGTCTCGACGAACTCCTAGCGCACTGGCACGACTGCAAGACGCGCTTCGCGGGTCGCCGGCTCGACGCGCCGTGTTCCGTCGAGCACGAGTACCAGGGCAAACAGTGGGGCCATCCCTCGACGTACGCGTTCGTCCGATTCGACTGCGCACCGGCGCCAAGCCTCGTCTTCGAGACGCGAGCGCAGTGGCCCGCACATTTGACCTCGGAGTACCGTCGTCGCCTCGAGGAGGCGATGGGCGCCGGCATCGTGGATGCTCTCGTGGCCGCGGAGGCGCCCCATGTGGGCTGTTCGCTAGTCTGCACCGAGGTGCGCTGGGACGACGTCGCAAGCAGCGAGGTGGCCGTCTATCGCGCCACGAGGGCGGCGATGACCACGCTTCGCGAGGCGGAGAAGTGGAGCGCCCTGCCGCGAAGGATGTAGCCCTCGCCCGTCGGTCGCGACGAGCCGGTGATGGTTTCGGGGTCAGCGCGCTCGGATGCCGTGCATCCCGAGTTCGTCTTACACTCCCGTCTCGATGGCTTCCGCCGTGGTCTACCCATTCGAGCCAAAATCCACGCGTTCGCTCACGACCGGAGACTACTGGGCCGTGCCGCTCACGGATGGCGGCTTCGCGTGCGGCCGAGTCCTCCAGACCGAGGGCGACCATCTCCCGACGCCCACCAGGACGTTCTTCGGAGGCCTGCACGACTGGCTCGGCAAGTCCCCTCCGACGTCCGAGGATATCGCGGGCGCGCCCCTGGTGCGCTTCGGCATGATGCACCTCCGAGCGATCGTCCGACTCGGTGGACAGGTTCTCGGCAACCGGCCCCTCGAGGCCGACGGGGTCGAATTGCCGGTCATGCTGGACGCTCACGGCGGCCCGACCACCCGCGTAGTCCGCGGAGCGCAGTCAGTCCGGACTGCGCGCCGAGAAGAATGGGGGACACTTCCGATTCTTGGGGTGTGGGGCTACGACTT
>JBEKGQ010000130.1:0-21061 GCA_050012715.1 Polyangiaceae bacterium | reverse complement strand
CCGATCGGGGATCCCACCGATGAAGTCACTTCTTGCCGTCTTCGCCGTCCTGGCCGCGTCCGGGCTCGTCTGCGCCGCGGCGCCTGGCTGCAACAACAACAACAGCGGCACGTCCGCGGCCGCCTGCGTCACGGCCGCGTGCGGCGGTAACACGTCGACCTACCAGGCCTGCGACAACGGCAGCGGCACGGTGGCGTACACCTTCGGCAGTACGAGCTGCTCGTGCACGTCGGCGTCGGATCCGCTCGGTTGCACCACGTGCAAGGCTTCTCTCGCGACGTACTGCGACGTCACGATCGGCGGCAGCAGCAGCGGCAGCGGGAGCAGCACGAGCAGTGGCAGCAGCAGCGGCAGCAGCGGCGGCGCGGACGCGACGACGGACTCCGCGGGCGACGACGGCGGGGGCGACGACGCGGAGGAGAGCGAAGGCTCCACCGGCGACTCGGGCGGCGCGGGCGACACCGGCAGCCCCTCGGACAGCGGCGCCAGCGACACGGGCACGCCCTCGGACAGCGGCGGCGGCTGACCCCCCCTTGCGCCCTGGACGGCCCCCCGATAGACCGGGGGCCTACCATGGCAAAGAGCGTGTTCTTCTTCGGGGACGGCCAGTCGGAGGGCGATCCGAAGCGTCGGGATCTGCTCGGAGGCAAGGGCGCCGGCCTCGCCGAGATGACGTCGCTGGGCCTGCCCGTGCCGCCGGGATTCACCATCCCGACCGACGTGTGCAACGCCTACACGAGGACGAAGCGCGTCCCGGACGAGGTGCGCGTCGACGTGACCGGCGCCCTCGCACGCCTGGAAAAGTCCATGGGGGCCCGCCTCGGCGACCCATCGTCCCCGCTCCTCGTGAGCGTGCGCTCGGGGTCCCGCGCCTCGATGCCCGGGATGATGGACACAATCCTCAACCTCGGGCTCAACGACGCGGTGGCCGAGGGCCTCGCCGCCAAGAGCAGCCCGCGGTTCGCCTTCGACGCCTACCGCCGCTTCATCGCGATGCACGCGAGCATCGCCCTCGGGGTCGCGCGCGAGCCCTTCGAGCACGCGCTCGACCAGGCCCGCGCCCGCGTCGCCGCCGCGAAGGGCATCGACGCCACGCGCTTCAACGCCGAGGAGCTGAAGCGCAAGGTGCCCGACTCCGACGTGCCGGCCGAGGAGCTGAAGGCGCTCGTGCAGTCGTTCAAGGCCATCGTGAAGGCCGAGACGGGGAAGGACTTCCCGCCCGACCCCATCGATCAGCTCTGGCAGGCGATCGAGGCGGTGTTCCGCTCGTGGGACAACCATCGCGCCATCGTCTACCGGCGGATGAACGACATCCCCGACGACTGGGGGACCGCCTGCAACGTGCAGGCGATGGTCTTCGGCAACCTCGGCGACACGAGCGCCACCGGCGTCGCGTTCACGCGCGACCCGTCGACCGGCGAGAAGAAGCTCTACGGCGAGTGGCTGCCCAACGCGCAGGGGGAGGACGTCGTGGCCGGCATCCGGACGCCGCTGCCCATCCGCGCCGGCGGACGCGGGGCGGGCAAGGCCGACGACTCGCTCGAGACGAGGATGCCCGAGGCGTACCGCGAGCTCGATCGCATCGCGACCACGCTCGAGCGGCACTTCCGCGACATGCAGGATCTCGAGTTCACGATCCAGGGCGGCAAGCTCTACATGCTCCAGTGCCGCGGGGCGAAGCGCGCCGCGCGCGCCGCGGTGCGGGTCGCGGTCGACATGGCGAAGGAGGGGCTCATCTCGAAGGTCGACGCCGTCTTGCGCGTCGACCCGGGCGGCATCGACCAGCTCCTCCACCCGACGCTCGACCCGTCCGCGCCGAAGAAGGTGCTCGCGCGCGGCCTCTCGGCGAGCCCCGGGGCGGCGAGCGGGCACATCGTCTTCACCGCCGACGAGGCCGAGCGCCGCGCCGGTCAGGGGACGCCGGTCATCCTCGTGCGCGTGGAGACGTCGCCCGAGGACATCCACGGCATGAAGGCGGCCCGGGGCGTCCTCACCGCGCGCGGCGGCATGACGAGCCACGCCGCGGTCGTGGCGCGCGGCATGGGCAAGCCGTGCGTGGCCGGCGTGAGCGCGGTCGCGGTGAACTACGAGACGCAGACGATGACGATCACCGTCTACGACGACGCGGGTCGCCCGACGGAGAACGTGACGCTCAAGAAGGGCGACGTCATCACGATCGACGGCGGGACCGGCCACGTCTACGACGGCGCGGTCCCCACCGTGAGCGCCGCGCTCTCGGGCGAGTTCGGCGAGCTCATGGCGTGGGCGGACCCGGAGCGCACGATGCGCGTCCGCGCCAACGCCGACACGCCGCTCGACGCCCGCACCGCGCGCGCCTTCGGGGCCGAGGGCATCGGCCTCTGCCGCACCGAGCACATGTTCTTCGACGAGGAGCGCATCCAGGCGATGCGCGAGATGATCCTCGCCGACGACGCGCCGGGGCGAGCCGCCGCGCTGGCGAAGCTCCTGCCGTTCCAGCGCGAGGACTTCGTCGGCATCTTCCGCGAGATGCGGGGACTGCCGGTGACGATCCGCCTGCTCGACCCGCCGCTCCACGAGTTTCTCCCGACCGAGCCGAAGCAGCTCGAGGCGCTCTCGAAGTCGCTCGGGGTGCCGGTGCAGAAGCTCGCCGCCCGCACGAAGGACCTCCACGAGTTCAACCCCATGCTCGGGCATCGCGGAGTCCGGCTCGCCATCACGTACCCGGAGATCTACGCGATGCAGGTGCGCGCGATCCTCGAGGCGGCGGTGCAGCTCAGCGGCGAGGGCATCGACGTGCATCCGGAGATCATGATCCCGCTCGCCGTCACGCGGGCCGAGCTCGATCGCACGCGCGCGATCGTCGACGAGGTGGCCAAGGAGATGGCCGCCAAGGGCGGCAAGCCGGTGAGCTTCTCGTTCGGCACGATGATCGAGCTGCCGCGCGCGGCCATCCTCGCCGGCCAGCTCGCGCAGGCCGCGGAGTTCTTCTCGTTCGGGACGAACGACCTGACGCAGGCGACGATGGGCCTCTCGCGCGACGACGCGGGCAAGTTCCTGCCGGCGTACCTCGAGGCGGGGATCCTGCCGAAGGACCCGTTCGTGTCGATCGACCGGGAGGGCGTCGGCGCGCTCGTCGAGATGGCGGCGGAGCGAGGTCGGCAGGCGCGCCCCAAGCTGAAGCTCGGGGTCTGCGGCGAGCACGGGGGCGACCCGGCGAGCATCGGATTCTTCCAGAAGGTGGGGCTCGACTACGTGAGCTGCAGCCCGTTCCGCGTGCCCATCGCGCGGCTGGCGGCGGCGCAGGAGGCTCTGCGGGCGCGGGGCCAGAGCGGCGGGCACGGCACGGCCTGAGGCACACGCGGGCGAAAACGCGTACGCTAGAGGGGTGCGAGCCCTCCTAGCGCTTCCCTTGGTGCTCTTCGTGACGGCGGTCGCCCAGGCGTGCGGGGGCGACGACAGCGGCAACGGCGGGAACAGCCCGCAGCAGCCCTCGTCGTGCCCCTCGCCGTGCACGCCCGGGGCGCTCTGCTACCAGCCGGACCCGAGCTCCAACTGCAACGGCGACTGGTACTGCTGGAGCGACTCCATGTGGTACTGCGCCCCCCCCGACTCGGGCGGCCCGGGCGACGCGACGGTCATGTTCGACATTGCGCTGCCGGGGGACGACGCCAGCGACGAGGAGCCCGCGACCGGCGGCGACGCGATGGGCGCGGGCGACACGATGAGCACGGGTGACACGAGCCCCGGCGACGCGGGCGGCGGAGGCTGAGGTCGCCCGTCCGCCGCTCATTTCGACGGCGCGGGCGGCGGGGGAGCCACCGACGCCGGCCCGATGTACCGGTCGAGCCACCCGAGCACCGTCTCGTGCCACAGGATGCTGTCCGCGGGCTTCAGCACCCAGTGGTTCTCGTCGGGGAAGTAGAGCAGCTTCGAGGGGATCCCCTTTCGCTGCAGCGCGGTGAAGACCGCGAGCCCCTGGATGTCCGGCACCCGGTAGTCCTTCGCCCCGTGGATGACCAGCATCGGCGTCTTCCAGTTGCCGACGAGGCCCATGGGGTCGAACTTCGCGTACTCGTCCGGGTGCTCCCAGGGCTTGCCGCCGAGCTCCCACTCGGGAAACCAGAGCTCCTCGGTGCCGTAGTAGTTCATGCGGTTCGAGAGGATGCCGTCGTGCGACACGAGGCACTTGAAGCGGTCCGTCTTGCCCGCCAGGTAGTCGATCATCCACCCGCCATACGACGCCCCCAGCGCGCATGCGCGTGCCCCATCGATCCACGGAAAGCGCGCCAGCGCCGCGTCGAGGCCCTTCATCAGGTCCTCGAACGGCGCCCCGCCCCAGTCGCCGTTGATGGCGTCGGTGAACGCCTGCCCGTAGCCGGTCGACCCGTGGAAGTCGACCATCACCACCGCGTAGCCCGCCGCCGCGTACGCCTGCGGGTTCCAGCGGTAGCTCCAGCCGTCGCCGAAGGAGCCCTGCGGGCCGCCGTGGACGAGGAACGCCAGCGGGTACTTCTTCGCGGGGTCGAAGTCGATCGGCTTGACCGTCCACGCGTGCACGACGTCACCCTTCGCGCCCGGGAACGTGAAGGGCTCCGGCGCGCCGAGGCGGACGTGCGCCATGACGTCCGCGTTGATGTCCGTGAGGCGCCTCGGCGTCCCTCCGCCCGCGGGAAGGCTCCACAGGTCGGCCCCCGACGTGAGCGAGTCGAGCTGCAGGAAGACGCCGCGCGGCGAGTCGAGCACCGCGGTGGCGTGCCCCGACGAGGTGAGCGTCGTGACGCGCCCGCTCTGCGCGTCGATGGCGAAGGCGCCGTGGTGGCCGAGGTCGTCCGCCGTCGCGAGGAGCCGCTCGCCGCCGTGGGCCCACGCGAGGCTGCCCGGCGACCGGTCCCAGTCCTCCGTCAGCGTGCGGAGCGTCCCGGCCGCGCGGTCGAAGACCACGACGCGGTAGCGGTCCGACTCGTAGCCCGGGCGCTTCATCGCGAGCCATGCGATCGACTTTCCGTCCGGCGAGAACACCGGGTTCGAATCGCGCGCCTCGTTCTCGGCGGAGAGGTCCTTCGGCGGCGCCGAGCCGTCGGTCGGCGCGAGCCAGATGTCTTCGTTGGTGCTCCACGCCTCCTGGCTGCCCATGGGCTTCTTGAAGCTCAGCGCCACCCACTTGCCGTCCGGCGAGAGGCCGTAGTCGTTCTCGTCGCCCCACGGTCGCGTCGGGCAGTCCGCGTCGATGCCGCGGAGGAGGTCGACCGCCGGACCGCCCGCCACGGGCACCGCGAAGACGTGCCGCCGCTTGCCGGTGGACCAGGTGTCCCACTCGCGCACCGGCAGCTTGTCGAAGACCATGCCGGTCGACTTCTTCTGCGCCCGCTCCTTGTCGCGCGCCGCGGTGCACGCGAGGTCCACGCAGTCGGGGTACGTCTCGGCGCTCACGACGAGGAGCTTGCCGTCCTGCGACACGCGCATCGCGTCGACGTCCACCGGCAGGTCGGTCAGCCGACGGGCCTCGCCGCCGTCGACGTCGATGGCCCACACCTGCGTCGTGCCCTTGGCGGTCGCCCCGTCGCGGTTCGAGAGGAACGCCACCGTGGTGCTCGCGCCGTCCGTGGTCGCGAGCCACTGCGGCGAGCCGTCGCTCGCCGGGTGCGACGTGAGCTGGCGAAGCCCCGCGCCGTCGGTCCGCACGAGCCACAGATCGGTGCGCCCGCGGTCGGCGTCGAGGTCCGTCTTGCGCCGCGTGAAGGCGATCCACCGCCCGTCGGGCGACGCCGCGGGATCGCTGATGCGGTCGAGCGCGAGCATGTCCCGCACCGTGAACGGATGCGTGTCGGGGGGCGCCGTCGCCGCCGGCTGGTCGACCGAGCAGAAGAGGCAGAGGAGCGGGATGGCGAGGAGCGACGGATGCAGGCGCACGGCGGGACCTCCGAGTCGGCGAGCTTATAGAAACGCGAGCACCGGCGGGAGGAAGCGCTCCACCGCGTCGACGTGCGCGAAGTGCGAGGCCTGCTCGAGCCACACGAGCTCGGCGCCGGTCGCCTCGGCGAGGATCGGGCCGAACCGCGCCGGCACCATCGGGTCGCGACGCGCGTAGAGGTGGACGAGCGGCACGGGGAAGGCCTGCCCGCGCGCCCGCCGCTCGGCGAGCTGCCGGTGAAACTCGCGGATCGGCCCGATGGCCATCGTCTCGCCGAGGTACTTGATGAAGGCGCGGACGCCGTCCGGTGTCGCCAGCGGATCGCCGTACTCGTGCGCCTCCTCGAGCGACTTCAGCGACTCGTCGAAGTAGTGGACGTTGGCGTGGGCCCAGCGGAGCGGCTGCCGGCGGATCCACCGCGCGAGGACGGCCTTTGCCCCGGGAATGGCGAGCGCGGCGCCGAGCACGCGGAGGCGCGCCTCGGGCACGCCGGGCGAGTGGACGTTGACGAGGCGCGAGATGGCCTCCGGATCGGCCAGGGCGAGACGCATGCAGAGGTAGCCGCCCATGGAGTTGCCGATGACGCGCTCGCCCCGGATGCCGAGGGCCCGCTGCAGGGCCGCGAGCCACTCGACGAGCGCCTCGGGCGAGTAGGGGCCGCCGAGGGGGCGGTCACTCCGCCCGGCGCCGGGGAGGTCGGGCACGTAGAGCGTGAACCGCTGGCCCAGGGGCTCGAGGACGTAGCGCCAAGAGTAGCTGGACGTCATGAGCCCGTGGACGAGGAGGAGCGGCGGGCCCGAGCCGTGGACGCGCACGTGGGCGCGCATCGGGCCGAGGGCGGTCGTCGTGACCGGGACCTCCTCGGCCCGGGTGTCGAAGTACGGATGAGCGACGCGAGGGCGCTCGGGCAGCGCTTCGAAGGGGCCGCGGCTGAACGGCGAGGCGGGAGGCGTTTGCACGCGCGAGAGTGTAGCTTCGGAGGTCGGCTTGGAAGGACCCTGGCTCACCGCCCTCGATCGCGCCCTGCTCCGGCGGCTCGTCAGCCGCCGGACGCTCGACGGCGCCCTCGCGAGCCGGCTCGGGTACCTGCGCCCGCCGGTGCTCCTCGACGGGGGGCACTTCGTCGTGCGCGCGGTGCTCGGAGACGCCGAGCTGGACTACCGCGTCGTCGTCCGCATCGCCGACGGCAACAGCACGCTCACTGGCGAGTGCTCGCGCTGCTCGCAGACGTTCGGGCCCTGCGTGCACGTGGCCATCCTGGCGGTGGATCTCGCGTGCTCGGCCGAGCTCCGCCGGGCCCTCCTCGCCGGCGAGGGCACCGCGGCCATCGTCGCGCGCGCCCCCGAGCTGCGCTTCGCGGTGGACGCCGAGGTCCGCTTCGACGGCGCGCTCGCGGCGTGGATCGCGCCCACCGCCGACGGGACGCCCGTCGAGATCGCCGCCAGCCCGTTCGCCGAGGTCGATCCCCACGTCGGGCGCGGCTACGGCGACCGCGTCGACCGCGGCGAGACGCGGATCCTCTCGGTCGTCGTGCGCCGGGCCGGGGAGCGCAAGCTGCTGGGGCCGCGGGAGATCGTGCCGCCGTCGGACTTCGGGGCGCGCGACCGTCGCGTCCTCGAGCACACGCGCGACCGCGGCTCCGGGAAGAAGACGGTGCACGCCATCGGGGTCGAGGCGTCGCTCGCCATCGAGGCGATGCGCCTGCACGGCGGCGTGTTCGCGGAGGGGTTCAAGGGACGGCTCGACTTCCGCGCCGCGATGGTGCGGCCCAGCATCGCGCTCGTCCCCGCGGGCGCGGGCGGCTCGCCCTTCGACGCGCTCGCGGCCTCGTGGCTCGCCGAGGACGGAGCGACGCCGATCCCGTTCGCGACCTCCGCCTTCTTCCCGGGCCCCTTTCCTTTCGTCTGGACCCCCACCGGCGCCATCTACCGGGTCGCCCGCGACGTCGACCTCGACCTCGCGGCCCAGCTCGCGCGCTCCTCGGTGATCCTCGTCCCGCCCGGGCGTCTCCGCGACGCCGGCTCCAGGCTCCTCCGCGCGGCGCGCGGCCGGGGCGTGGCGATGCCCGCGCACGAGATCTTCGGTCTACCCCCCACCGAGACGCCCGACTTCGTGCTGCGCCTCTGGGGCGAGCCGCTGGCGGTCGTCGGCGAGCTCGTCGCGGTGTACCCGGCGCGCGAGGTGCTGCTCTATCCGGTCGACGGCGTCGGCTCCGAGGACGGCCGCGACCTCGACGAGGAGGCCCGCGCGCGCGCTCACGTCGAGGCGGCGGGAGTCGTCCGCGGGCGCTCGGGAGACGAGGACGGCGAGGCCGAGGACGATGCGAGCGCAGAGGTCGGCGTCTCCGACGAGGACGCGGTCGCGTTCTGGCAGCACGGCCTCACCGCCCTCCGCAGCGCGACCAGCCCTTCCATCGACGTGCGGCTCTCGGAGAACCTCGCCCGCGTCCGCGTCGGGCCCCCGCTCACCGGACGGGTGCACGTCGCCCTGGAAGGCAACTGGCTCGACACGCGCCTCGAGTTCGCCGCGGGCGAGCTCACGGTGGAGCTCGGCGCGGTCCGCGCGGCGCTGGCCGGCAAGCGGCGCTGGGTCGCGCTGAGCGACGGCACGCTCTCGCGCATCACCTCGTCGCTCGAGGCCCTCGTGGACGAGGCGGCCGAGGTGATGCCCGGCGAGGTGGCGCGCCTCCCGGCCCACCAGCTCGGCCGGCTCGACCGCTGGATCGAAGAGAACGACGGTCGCATGGACGTCGCGGTCGAGGGCCTCCGCCGCCGCCTTCGCACCAACCCCGGCATCCTCGGGACGGTGCGGGGCTTCGAGACGCGGTTCGAGCGACCCATCGCCACCGACCGCGGGAGCCCGCTCGCGGGGCGGCTCCGCGCCGTGATGCGGCCGTTCCTGCTTCGCCGCAAGGAGGCCGAAGGGCCGGCGCCGTCGCTCGTCGTCTGCCCCACGTCGGTGGCGACGAACTGGGTCCGCGAGGCCGCGCGCTTCACGCCGGGCCTTCGCGTGACGCTCCACCACGGCCCCTCGCGCGAGCGCTCGGCGGCGCCCCTCGCGGACAGCGACGTCGTCGTCACGACGTACGCGCTGCTCCGGCGGGACGTCGAGGCGCTCGCGGCCATCCGGTTCCGCTGCGTGGTCCTCGACGAGGCGCAGAACATCAAGAACGCGGACGCCGCGACGACGCGAGCCGCTGGCCGACCAACCCCGGCATCCTCGGGACGGTGCGGGGCTTCGAGACGCGGTTCGAGCGACCCATCGCCACCGACCGCGGGAGCCCGCTCGCGGGGCGGCTCCGCGCCGTGATGCGGCCGTTCCTGCTCCGTCGCACGAAGGGCGAGGTGCTGCGCGAGCTCCCGCCGAAGACGGAGATTGACCGCATCGTGACGCTCGCGCGGGCCGACAAGCGCGTGTACGACGCGCTGGCGCACTCGGTCCGGGCGAGCGTCGCGAAGGACCTCCGGAAGCGCAACGGCCTCAGCTCGCTCAGCGTCTTCACGGCGCTGATGCGCCTGCGGCAGATGGCGTGCGATCCGCGCCTCGTCGACCCGCGCCTCGAGCGCGACGGCTTCGAGAGCGCGAAGCGCGCGGCTTTCCTGGAGCTCGTGCGCGAGCTCGTCGCGGAGGGACGGCGCGCCCTCGTCTTCTCGCAGTTCGTGCAGCTCCTCACGCTGTGGCGGCAGGACCTCGACCGCGAGCAGATCGCCTACGAGTACCTCGACGGGCAGACGACGCGGCGCGACGAGGTGGTGTCGCGCTTCCAGGAGGGGACCGCGCCGCTCTTCCTCATCTCGCTGAAGGCGGGCGGCGCGGGACTGAACCTCACCGCGGCCGACACGGTCATCCACTGCGATCCGTGGTGGAACCCCGCGGTGGAGGACCAGGCGACCGACCGGGCCTATCGCATCGGCCAGGACAAGCCGGTGACGGTGGTGCGCCTCGTCGCGCGCGGGACGATCGAGGAGAAGATCCTGTCGCTCAAGGAGAAGAAACGGGAGCTCACGCGCGCCGTCATCGGCGACGACGCGCGGGCGCTCGAGGGCATCACGGAGGATGATCTGCGCGTGCTGCTCGGCGACGCCGACGCGAGCGACGACGACGACGACGGGGAGGACGCCGACGACGGTGACGACGGAAGCAAGGAGCCGTCGCCGGCGGACGTGCTGGCGACGGCGAAGGGGGTGGTCGATCCGGAGTTCGACGCGCTGGTCGTCGAGGTCAAGTGGTGGCTCGCGACCACCGGGCGACCGGCGGCGGATCTGTCGTCGATCGCGGAGATTCCCCCGCCGTTCGCGGCGCGCCTGGCCAGCGGCAAGCCGTTCCCCTGCTCGCGCGCCGTGGCCGACCGCATCCGCGCCCGCCTGCGCGCGTGGTGAGGGCCCTTCTCGCGCGGATCGAGGCCGCTGGCCCGGAAGGCAGCAGCCAGGAGGGCGAGGTTTTGGTATTCGATCTGGCGTGAGGGGACTTGCGCTCCATCCATCACGCCGTCGCTGACGCCGCTGCGCTGAGGGGCCTCTTCGAGCGGGACCTCTCCCAAGGTCGAGCGTTCGTCCCGGGGGCCGTCTCCGGGGGGGAGAGCGTCGAGCCTCTGACGGCGTGCGAGCTCGTGATCGAGCACGCGGGGCGGATGCATCGCCTCGCCGCCGAGGTCGTCTTCGTGAAGGACGCGGACCCGGGCCGCGGGGTCGGCCTGCAGCTCGCCCCGATGGACACGGCCGCGCGCGAGGCCCTGCGGAGCTTCGTCGACGCCGCCGTCGACGCGCCGCCCATCGCGACCCCGGCGGAGACGGCTCCGGCCGCGGCCAACGCCGATGACGAGAAGCTGGCCCGGAACCTCCAGGAGCGGGTCCGCTCCCTGTCCGCGGTGGAGCAGCAGCGCATGGCCGCCACCGGGACGCTGTCGGAGCGGACCGCGCTGGAGCGGATGTACGGCCCCACCGTCTGGGAGACGCTCCTCCGCAACGCGCGCCTCACGGTCCCCGAGGTGGCGCGCATCGGCCGCAAGGGCACCCTGCCGCGGCCCCTCGTCGAGGCCATCGCCGCGAACGCATCGTGGCTCGCTGCGACCGAGGTGCAGCGCGCGCTCCTCTCCAATCCGCGATCGTCGCCGGCGGTCGTCGAGAGGGTGCTCCGCGGCATGACCCGCAGCGATCTCCAGCTCGTCCCGCAGCAGACGGCCTACCCGGCGACGGTGCGCGAGGCCGCGAAGCGCATGCTGGGTCGCGCCTGAACGCGCCCCGAGCATGCCTGCGTGCGCCGATCAGCGTGCCATCGCCGCGTCGGCCGCGGCGACGGTGGCGTCGACGTCCGCCTCCGAGTGCGCGCCGCTGACGAACGCGGCCTCGAACTGCGCCGGGGGCCAGTAGAAGCCTCGCTCGAGCATCCCGCCGTGCCAGCGCGCGAAGGCCATCGTGTCGCTCTCCTTCGCGTCGCTCCACGAGCGCACGGGCCCCCGGGTGAAGAACAGCGTCAGCATCGAGCCGACGCGCTGCACGCACCCCGGCACTCGGTGCTTCTCGATGGCTCGCACGAGCCCCGCCTCGAGCCTGGCCGAGAGGCTCTCGAGGCGCGAGTAGAGCGCGTCGTCGAGGTGCTCGAGCATCGCGAGCGCGGCGCTCACCGCGATGGGGTTCCCGCTCAAGGTACCGGCCTGGTAGACGGGCCCGATCGGGGCGACGCGCTCGAGGATCGCGCGCTTGCCGCCGTACGCCGCGAGCGGCAGCCCTCCGCCGACGATCTTGCCGAGGCACGTCATGTCCGGGCGAAGCCCCACGCGCCCCTGCATGCCCCCGCGAGCGACGCGGCCGCCGGTCATCACCTCGTCGAAGATCGACACGGCCCCGTGCTTCGCGCACTGGTCGAGGAGCTCCTCGAGAAAGCCCGGCGCCGGAGGCACGACGCCCATGTTGCCGACGACGGGCTCCACGATCACGGCCGCGATGTCCTTCCCGCGGGTCGCGAAGAGCTCCCGCAGGGCCGCCGCGTCGTTGAACGCGAGCGTCGCCGTGTTCGACACCGTCTGCGCCGGCACGCCCGCCGAATCCGGGACGCCGAACGTGGCCGCGCCGCTGCCGGCCTTCACGAGGAGAAAGTCCGCGTGGCCGTGGTAGCAGCCCTCGAACTTCACGACGACGTCGCGCCCCGTGAAGCCGCGCGCGGCGCGGAGCGCGCTCATGGTGGCCTCCGTGCCGCTCGAGACGGCGCGCATCATCTCGATCGACGGATAGAGCGCGCAGATGGTCTCCGCGTAGCGCACCTCGAGCTCCGTCGGCGCGCCGTAGCTCGTGCCGCGCGTGGCGGCGTCGCGAATCGCCTCGACGACCGCCGGGTGGGCGTGCCCGAGGATCATCGGGCCCCAGGAGCCGACGTAGTCGACGTACCGGCGGCCGTCGGCGCCGTAGAGGTAGGCCCCCTCGGCGCGCGACACGAAGACCGGCGTCCCTCCGACGGCGCGAAAGGCCCGTACGGGGCTGTTGACGCCGCCGGGGATGACGCGCGAGGCGCGCTCGAACAGCGATTCGGAGACAGGGTCCTTCGTCGGCGTCATTGGCTCGTGCTCCCAGGCCATGCAGCGTGCGTCTTGTAAGTGCGCCAAGCAAAGAATCCCCCGACTCCGAGCGCGGCCACCACCAGGAGCACGAGCATCGTGACCACGACCCCGGAGCCCGAACGGCGGCGGGGCGTCACCGCCGAAATGACTTCCGGCGGGGGCGGCTGCGACGGCACGGGCGCCAGGCCCGCGCGCATCGCGGCCGCGAGCGGCCCCGCCGGCGGCCGATTCGACGGAGCCTGCGGCTGGAACGGCGAGGGACCGCCCGCCCACGGGGGCCGCGGGGCGTTCTCCATCATCACCGTCCCCCCGACGTCGTCGCGCGAGGACGGGGCCACGCTGAAGACCGGGTCGGCTTCGGTGTCCGGCGCGAGCGAGGCCGGCGACCGCGTGGAGGGCTCGCCGCCAGGCACCATCATCTGCGCCGGCACCCTCGCGGAGCTCGCGTGCTCGCGGATCCCCAGCTTGATCTCCTCCCACAGCTCGCCGGCGGTCTTCCAGCGCGCCTTCGGGTCCATCAGCACGGCGCGCGCGAGGGCGGCGTCGATGCGCGGCGGCAGGTGCATTCCGAGGCCCTTCGCGGTGATGTCCGTCTTGCCGGTCAGCGCCTCCTCCATGCAGCCGACCAGGCCGTCGCCCTTGCGCACCTTCTCGTCACGAAGTGCCTCGAGCAGCACGAGGGCGAGCGAATACACGTCGGTCCACGGCCCGACGGGGCCGACCTTCGGGTCGAATTGCTCCGGCGCGGCGTAGCGCGGCGAGCACATCATGAAGCTCCCGACCGTCGCCGCCTGCGTGATGCCGATGGTCTCGTCGAGGACCTTCGCGAGCCCGAAGTCGAGCACCTTCATGCGCGTGCGCCCCTGCGCGGTCGCCATGAAGAGGTTCCCCGGCTTGACGTCGCGGTGCACGACGCCCTGCCGGTGGGCGTGGTCCAGCGCCAGCGCCCCGGGCTCGAAGACGGCCACGAGCTCCTCGAGCGACCGCCCGCGGAGCTTCTGATCGCGCCGCGCCTTGAGGTCGACCGAGAGCGAGCACCCGTCGAGCCACTCGAGGACCATGTACGGCACGAGGGCGCCGGTCGGCGCCACCGTGGTCCCCGCCATGATGCACCGCACGATGTCGAGGTTGCCCTGCCCGAGCCGATAGAGGAGGCGTCCCTCGTCGCGGAAGCGGCGGGTGAACACCTCGATCGACTCGCCTTCGAGCGTCGCGGTGAGCTTCAGGCACTTGATCGCGATGGGCTCGCTGAGCCCCACGTGCATGCCGCGGTACACGACGCTGAACCCACCTTCGCCGACCGCACGCTCCACGCGGAACTGACCATCGATGAGCTGGCCCGTGAGGCCAAAGGGATCGCGAGCCATGTCAGGACCTGAGCGTCGGCGCCGAGGAGAGGGCCGCGTGGTGCGAGCGCGTCGCGAACAACCACGCCCCGTAGCCGAGCGCGCCGAGGACCACGAGGGCGACGATGACGAGGAGGGCGACCGGTGTACGCGAAGGCTGCGACGCCTGCCCCGCCGGGGGCGACGGCGCGACCGGCGCGACGAAGCCGGGCGTCGGCGTGAGGTTCGAGATGCGCGGCGACGACGCCGACAGGGACGGCCCCGACGGCGCCGACTGGCGCATCGGCTGGGTCTTCACGAGCGCCTTGGGCACCGCGCCGCGCGGCGCGGGCGTGGACGCGAGCGCCTCCGTCCCGCTCTGCGGCGTCGCGCTCATGCGGAGCGTGCTTCCGTGGGCGCGCCCGGTGGCGGGCGGTGCCGGGGTCGACGCGGAGCGCGACAGCTCGATGACGGGCGCGTCGGAGCCCTCGGGCAGCCGCTCGGGAACGCGCTGCGTGTCCGGCGGACCGGGCGGCGGCATGCTGGGCGGCCGGACGGAGTGCGCCTTTCGCCCGGACGAGGCGTCGACCCCGAGCGCGTGCTTGAGCATCCCCCACAGCTCGCCCGCGTCGCGCGGGCGCTCGCGCGTGTCGAGCGACGTGGCGCGCGCGAAGAGGCGCTCCACCTCGTCGCCCACCGGGATGCCGAGGGCGCGCGGCGTGGGGCGGTTGCTCTCGTCGAGCGCCTTCATCGCGAACTCGCCGAGGTGCTCCCCCTCCATGACCGTCCGGTCCCGCAGCGCCTCCATCGTGACGAGCGCCACCGCGTACACGTCGGTCCAGGGCCCGATGGGGCCGACGTTCTCGTCGAACTGCTCGGGAGCCCCGTACGCGGGCGCGAACATGCGCACGTTCCCCATCGTGCGGGCGGAGGGCCCCACCGCGAGCGCCGAGTCGGCGAGGATCTTGGCGACCCCGAAGTCGAGCACCTTGAGCTTGGTCCCCGCGGGGGTCTTCGCGAGGAAGAGGTTGCCGGGGTTGAGGTCGCGGTGCACGACGCCCTGCGAATGCGCATAGGCCAGCGCGTCGATGGCCGAGTCGAGGAGCTTCACCACCTCGGACAACGGCCGGCCCGTGAGCCGCTGCTGCCGCCGGTCCGCGAGCTCGTCGGCGAGCGAGCGCCCCTCCAGCCACTCGAGCACCGTGTACGGCACGAGCGCGCTCGTCGAGGGCGCGATCGTCGTGCCGCTCGCGATGCTGCGGGCGATGTGGAGGTTGCCCTGCGAGAGCTTGTAGTGGATGCGGCTCTCGTCGCGGAAGCGCTTCACGAACGTCTCGACGAGCGCCGAGCCGAGGGCGGGCGGGAGCTTCAGGCACTTGACCGCGATCGGCTCGTTGAGCCCGACGCTCGTGCCCTTGTACACGCTGCTGAAGCCGCCCTCTCCCACGTACTTGTCGACGTGGAATTGCCCGTCCAGGACCTGGCCGATGAGGCCGAAAGGATCGTTGGGGGGCACGTGAGAGACGATACCAGAGAGGCCTCTAGAAGGCGCCGACGAGCCCGACCCCTCCGCCCCCGCGCCCGTCGCTCCACCCGGTCGGAAGGACGAACCCCTTCGAGGCTTCCGTACGGTCGCGGTCGAACCGGTGCGAGCTGCCGTTGGTGAGGAGGAGCACCGCGCCGAAGACGGTGGCGGCGGCGCCGACCCCGAGGCCGATCCAGCCGAAGATGTCCGCCGTGTCGGCGTTGTCGATGCGCGACTGCGCGTCGAGCGCGGGCTGGTTGCAGGCGGCCACCGCCGCCGGGGTCGTGAAGAGCGACTTGTCGCAGATGCTGCCCTTGGGGTTGTTGTTGATGAGGTACTCGGCGGCGTCCTCGTCGTCGTGGGCTTGCTTGCGCTGCTGGCCATTCCACACGAGAAACGCGAGCGAGCCGCCCGTCAGCACGAGCCCGCCCACGCCGGAGATGAGCCCCCAGGTGCGCTGGGTCGAGACGCGGCTCTGGTAGGTCGCGCGCGTCTCGGGCGTCGGATCGAAGACGACGCGGATGGCCGTCGTCCGCCCGGCGTCGATGGTGACGTCGCGCTCGACGGGAAGGAACCCGCCGCGCTCGAGGATGACGTGGTGCGGCCCCGCCATGAGGCGAAGGCCGTCGGCGGCGTAGACGCCGCGGGCCTTCCCGTCGACGGTCACGACCGGGTCCGTCTCGCTCGGCGAGATGTTCAGCACGCCGCCGAGCGTCCCGAGCTCGGTCCGGTCCTCCTCCGGCTCGAGGGTGACCTCGCCCTCCGCGCCGTCGCCGAGCTGCAGCGTGTCCTTGGCCGTCACGTACCCCTTCCGGCGGAGCTCGATCTTGTGCGAGCCCGGCGCGACGGTGAGCGAGCTCGGGAGCGGAGTCTTGCCGACCACCTGGTCGTCGACCACGACGTCGGCCGCGGGCAGGTGCGTCTTGACCATGGCGTGCGCGACGCGCCCCTGCATCTCGACGAGGTCGAGCTTCACCTCCGCCGTCGCCCCTCCGGCCACGGTCACCTCCTTCCGCGTCGGCACGTAGCCGCTCGCGACCGCGCCGACCACGTGCACGCCGCCCGCCACGCTGAACGGAGCCGACTGCGGCGTGCGCCCCACCTCCACGTTGTCGACCTCGATCGTCGCGGGGACGTTGGTGACGACCGAGACCTTGGCGATGCGCCCCGCCTGCTCGTCGCGCGTCTGCTGGGCCCGCGCCAGCCGGTCCCCCGCGAGCGTTCCCGGAGCCGCGAGCACCTTGTCGAGCGCGTCGACGGCCTCGACCGGCCGCCCCATCGCCGCGTACACGAGGCCGATGTTGTAGAGGACGAGAGGGTTCGGGATGAGCTCGTAGGCGCGCTTGAACTCGGCCAGCGCCCCGGGGTTGTCGCCGTCGTTGAAGAGCTTGAGCCCACGGTCGAACCGGTCGCGCGCCTCTTGCCGCGCGGCCTCCGTGACGGCGGAGGGAGGCTGGGCCATCGCGGCCGGGGGCAGAGTCGCGCAGACGAGGGTCGTCGAGAGGGTCAGCGCGAGGGCTCGTCGGCGTCTCGTCATCAGTGGATCGCGACGGCTACTGGCCGCTGTAGAAGGACACCCTCAGGCTCGCCACGAGCCCATGGTACTCGTAGGGCTGCGTCCAGACCGCGTCGTATTCGAGGCTGGGCCCGATGCCGATGTGCCCCCCGCTTCCCCGCATGACGCCCACCGACCACTCGTAGAAGATCCCCGCCGCGCCGAAGGACTGCGTGCCGTCGGCCTCGGGCAGGTTGGGCGGCTTCGAGACGAGATCGCCCGTACCCAGGCCGAACTGCGCGAAGGCGCCGAGGCCCTGCCAGCGCGGCGCGAGGCCGACGAGCGGGAAGCCCTCGATGCGAAAGCCGACCCCGTCGGTGTTGGCGTAGAAGTCCGAGTTCCGGACGCGCGCGTGATTGAACATGAAGCCGAAGCTCACGTAGTCGCTGAGCGCGCCCATGAGAAAGATGGACTCGGTCGCGCCGAACATGAAGCCGCTCGCCGAGTAGTCCGCCTCGTTGCCGATGTCGCTCGAGTTGTTCGGGTAGCCGCTGGCGCCGCTGACGCCCGCGCCGAGGGAGAGCCCGAGGACGAGGCCGCTGCGGTAGTGGTGCGACGACGGGAGCTCCGTCACCGGCGTGACGGCATCCCCGGTGGGAACCGCCGCCGAGGCGGCCCCCTGGGAGAGGGCCAGGACGACGATCGCGGGGGTCAGCACGGGGCCACCGGCATACCACGCGCGGCGGGCGCGTTCACGGGCCGGATGCGCCATGGTAAGAGGCACCTGACGGAGCCCGCCATGCCCTCCCCCTTCGACCCCGCCCTCGCCGAGTCCGATCCCACCATCGCCCGCCTCATCGCGGACGAGAACCGGCGCGAGCACGACAAGGTGCGTCTCATCGCGAGCGAGAACTACGCGTCGCGCGCGGTCATGGAGGCGACCGGCTCGGTGCTGACGAACAAGTACTCGGAGGGGTACGCGCACAAGCGCTACTACGAGGGGCAGCAGATCGTCGATCAGGTCGAGGAGCTGGCGATCGGGCGCCTGAAGGCGCTCTTCGGCGCGGAGCACGTCAACGTGCAGCCCTACTCGGGCAGCCCGGCGAACCTCGCCGTCTACTTCGCGTTCTGCCAGCCGGGCGACACCATCATGGGCCTCGGCCTGGCCGCCGGCGGGCATCTCACGCACGGCCACTCGGTGTCGATCACGGGCAAGTACTTCAAGAGCATCCAGTACGGCGTGCGGAAGGACGACCACCGCATCGACCTCGATCAGGTGCGGGACCTCGCGCGCGAGCACAAGCCCAAGCTCCTCTGGTGCGGGACGACGGCCTACCCGCGGACGCTCGACTTCGCGGCGTTCCGCGCGATCGCAGACGAGGTGGGGGCCCTTCTCGTGGCGGACATCGCGCACATCTCGGGCCTCGTCTGCGCGGGGGTCCACCCCTCGCCCGTCGGCGTGGCCGACGTGGTGACGTCGACGACGCACAAGACGTTCCGCGGCCCTCGCGGCGGGATGGTCCTCTGCAAGCAGCAGCACGCCGCGGCCATCGACCGCGCGGTTTTCCCGGGCCTGCAGGGGGGCCCGCACAACCACGTCACGGCCGCCATCGCGGTGGCGGCGAACGAGGCGGCCCGGCCCGAGTTCAAGGAGTACGCGCGCAGCATCGTCGAGAACGCGCAGGCGCTCGGCGCGGGGCTGGCGAGCAAGGGCTTCGGCGTGGTGACGGGCGGGACCGACAATCACCTGCTGCTGGTCGACGTGACGAGCAAGGGCGTGACGGGCAAGCAGCTCGCGCAGGCGCTCGACAAGGCGGGCATCGTGCTGAACTACAACGCCGTGCCGTTCGACCCGCGGAAGCCGTTCGACCCGTCCGGCGTTCGGATCGGGACGCCCTCCGTGACGACGCGCGGGATGGGCAAGGACGCGATGGCGCGGATCGCGGACTGGATCGACCGCGTGACGCAGGCGCCGGGTGACGAGGCGGGCCTGGGCAAGATCGCCGGCGAGGTGAAGGAGCTCTGCGCGAAGTACCCGGCGCCGGGGATCCGGGTGTAGTCGAGCGCGCTGGCCCCATCGCCTTCACCCGACCGCCCCCCGCAGCTCGCGTATCCCCCGCCCCGTCTTCTTGCGGAGCAGCGTCCGCAACGTGGCCCCGTCGCCATAGCCGACCGCGGTGGCGATGTCCTCGATCGAATCCTTGGTGGTCCGCAAGCGATGCACCGCCATCTCGACGCGCAGGTCCTGCACGTACGACAGCGGGGTCTTCCCCAGCACGGCGCGGATCCGGCGCTCCAGCGTCCGCTCGCTCGCCCCCACGCGATGCGCGGCCTCGGGGAGGCTGAAGTCGGCCAGGTGGTGGCGCGCCCAGTGCTCGAAGCGCTCCACCATGGGATCGGCATGCGCGAGGTGGTCCGGCATGACGTACGCGCCCTGCGAGGGGCGCGCGTCGAAGACCAGGTAACGCGCCGTCGCGACGGCGAGCGACGGGCTCCGCTGGCGCACGAGCCACAGCGCGAGGTCGACGTGGGCGAGGGCGGCTCCCGCGGTGACGACCCGCGACGACTCGACGATCATGCGCGACTCGTCGAGCGTGACGCGCGGGAAGCGCTCGCGGAAGAGCGGCGAGAGCCACCAGGTCGTCGTGGCGTGGCCGCCGTCGAGGATCCCGCTCGAGGCGAGGACGAAGGTCGCCGTGCACGCCCCGGCGATGCGCACGTTCGCGCGCTCCCACGTGCGGAGGAGCGAGCGGGCGTCCTCGATCTCCGGGCGCTCGAGGGCGACCGAGATGGTCTCGACGGACTTGGCGCCGATGGCCGGGACGACGACGAGATCGGGGCGCGGTCCCGTCCCGGCACGGGCGAGGTCGACCCGCAGGCCCTGGTGGGTCCTCGCGGTGCGGCGCAGGCCGCACAGCGTGACCTCGTAGCGGCTCGCCTTGCGCCCGGCCCCCGCGAGCTCGTTGGCGGTCTCCAGCGTGTCCATCACGACCGCGAGCCCGCTGTCGAAGACGCCGTCGAGGACCTGCACCGAGACGCGCATCCGCCTCAACGTAGCACCGGCGATCGTGGCGAATCCGTCACTGTCGGAGGCAAACCCGACACCGGCGAAATCGCACCCATCGTTGTCGTTTCCGCCACTGACGATCGCGCCCGCGCGTCCCTAAGGTGTCGGACGTCGAGGCCGATGACCGGCCTCCCGGAGGTGTCCCATGGTCAAGGTCGCATTGCTCGCCCGTCTCGTCGCCAAGCCCGGCAAGGAAGAGGAGGTCGCCGCGTTCCTCTCGAGCGCGCTCCCGCTCGCCGAGGCCGAGCCGGCCACCATCGTGTGGTTCGCGCTGCGTCTCTCCAAGTCCGAGTTCGGCATCTTCGACGCGTTCCCCGACGACAGCGGCCGGAAGGCCCACCTGAATGGGCCCATCGCGGCGGCGCTCATGGCGAAGGCGGGGGAGCTCCTCGCGTCGCCGCCGAAGATCGAGCCGGTGGACCTGCTCGCCGCGAAGCTGTCGAAGTAGCGGGGGACGCGAAATACCCGGCGCCGGGGATGCGGATCTGAGAGAGTGGGACGCTCGCCGTGCGGTCGTCCGAAGCGCTCTCGCTCATCGCCTCCATCGCCGATGACCTGCCGTGCGGCGTGTGGGTCGCGTCGGCGCCCGACGGGCGCTTCGTCTACTCGAACCGCGCGTTCGACGAGATCATGGGCATGGGGCCGGTCGACGACGTCGGCGTGGGCGAGTACGCGGGGCCCTACGGCATCTACGGCCGCGACGGCGCGCTCTATCCCGAGCACCGCATGCCGTTCGTCCGCGCGCTCCAGGAGCGGACGACGGTCGTCGTCGACGATCTGGTCATCCATCGGCGCGATGGGCGCCGCGTCTACGTGCGCGCGTTCGGCAAGCCGATGGTCGACGCGGAGGGCACGATCCGTCACATCGCGATCGCGTTCTTCGACATCACGCGAGAGGTGGAGGCGCAGCAAGCCCACTCGCGGAGCCAGGATCGGCTGAGGCAGGTCGTCGCCCACGCCCCCGTCATCCTCGCCGCGAGCGACCGCGCGGGAGTCCTCACCCTGGTCGAAGGGCGGGGGCTCGAGCGACTCGGGGCGGAGGCCGATTTCGTCGGCCGATCCATCTTCGACCTCTACCCCGAGGTGCCCGCGATCGCGGACGGAGCACGGCGCGCGCTCGCCGGCGAAGCCAACAGTCACGTGTCTGAAGTGAGCGATGGGACGTACGAGACCCACCTCGCCCCCATGCGCGACGGAACGGGG
>JBEKGQ010000129.1:0-11979 GCA_050012715.1 Polyangiaceae bacterium | reverse complement strand
GCGGCGCATACGGTGGCGACGGCCCGCGCCGCGACACAGCTCTCGCTGAGCGGGCAGGGCGAGCTCGCCGAGAGGCTCCTGGCGCGTCTCGGCTCGGGGGCCAGCGCGGCGAGCGACCCGGCGGTGGCCGGCTGGGTGCTCGAGGCGCGCGCGGTGGCGGCCGGGTCCGCGGGCGACCCCGGGGCCCGGGTGCGGCTCGCCGACGCGGCGGCGGAGAGCTTCGAGGCGGCGGGGGATCTCCGCAACGCGTGCCTCCAGCGCGTGAGCGTGGGGTACGCCTACAACGAGATCGGCGCCTACGCGGAGGCGGAGCGCGCGCTGATCGGCGCGATCGTGCTGGCCGAGCGGATGGGGCTCGACAACGCCGTCGGCACCGCGCGCGCACAGCTCGGACGGACGCTCGGCCGACGAGGTCGCCTCGACGAGGCGCGCGAGGTGCTGGCGAAGGCGATCGCGGCGCTGAGGGCGCAGAAGAACGTGCGCCTCGCGGCCGTGGCGACCCGGTATCTCGCGTGGGTGCTGCTGGCGCAGGGTGACGTCGAGGGCGCGGAGCGAGAGGCGCGCGTCGCGGTGGATGCGCTGGCGGGTGCGAACGCGATGCTGGGGGACGCGCTGGCGATGCTGTCGGTGGTTCAGCGGGCGCGCGGCGCGCGGTCGGAGGCGAAGGCAACGGCGGACGCGGCGAGCGCGGCGCTGGCCGCGGCGGGGAAGACGGCGATCGGCGAGGCGGCGATCCGGCTGGCGCAAGTGGAGGCGCTGTCGGCGAGCGGGGACGTCGCGGGGGCGCAGGCGGCGCTGGCGACGGCGAAAGCGCGGCTCACGGAGCGCGCGAAGACGATTCACGACGCCGAGCTGAGGAGGGCGTTCCTCGAAGACGTCGCGGAGCACGCGAGGACGGGGACGATGACGCTCGGGTAGGGGAGCTCAGAACGGCCTTCCCCGTCCCTCGGCCTCGGCCAGCGCTCGCAGATCCCCGCACCCGCGAAGCCCGAGATCCACCTCTTCGTGGGGATCCCGCTCCACGTCGAAGCAGTGCCACGCGGTGTCGTTCTGCGTGGCCAGGAGCTTCCGCGACGCCCTCATCGCACCCCAGTTCTTGAAGGCGCACGCGAAGATCGGGCTGCAGTTCGTCAGGACGAAAGGTCGCCCGGCCGTCCCTCCCCGCAGCAGACTCTCGCCGGGCATGGCGCCCCGGTGGGTCGCCACCTCGGGCGCGTCCCAGATCCCCATCAGGTCCAGCATCGTCGGCAGGACATCGAGCTCGCTCAACGGCACGTCCTGCAGCGACCGCAGCTTCTCCGCCACCGCGCCGTCCAGCGCTCCCGGTGGCGCGTCGATCCAGAAGGGCACGCGCACCTCCTCGTCGTACACGCCCCACGTGTGCCCGATGGCGCCGCGCTCGCGGATCTGCTCGCCGTGATCGCTCACGAACGCCACGACCACGTCACTTCCACCCGGCGCCGCTCGCATCTGGCGGACGAGGCGCGCCACGATCGCGTCTTGCCGGCGGATCGCGTCCGCGTAGCGGTTGTGCACCTTCGTCGCGTCACCGGCCCCGAAGGCCTGCGACTGCGGCTGGAAAGGGGCGTCGGCGTCGTCGATGACGTACGGGAAGTGCGTGTTCGAGAGGTGCACCACCCCGACGAAGGGGCGCTTCATCGCCGGCAAATCGCGGAGGACGACGTCGACCAGCGCGCCGTCGTCCGCGCCGACCTCGTAAGTCGGGTCCGGATCGAGGTCGGTCGCGCTCACCCAGCGCGTCAGCGGCAGCCCCTCGAGCCAGGTGCCCGAGTTCGCGAAGAACATGTTCTGCGACGTCCAGTACGCAGTGTCGAACCCGGCGGCGTGGGCGTACTCCCAGAGCAGCGGCGCGCTGTGGAGGGCCTCTCGCGACTCGGTGGGGGCGAGACCGCTCCAGAGAACGGCCAGAGAGACGGCCGTCGTCGAGTCGAGGGCGCGCATCTGGGAGAACCCGAAGCGACCCGGCAGCAGCGCGTTCGTATAGGGCGTCGTGGCGCAGTCGGACGAGGGGACGCTGCACGCCTCCGTGGCACGGACGCTCTCGGTGACGATGAAGAGCAGGCTGCGTCGCGCCGGCCCGGCGGAGATGGGCGGCACGGGACGCGGGGTGCGCGGGCCCGGGTGGGCGCGCTCGACCTGGCCATCGTGCCGCCAGCGCGCGGAGGCGAGGAGCCCCATCGACGTGAGGTAGAGAACGTCCGGCGACGCCGCCTGCTCGCCGCCGCCGGGCACGTCGATGAGAAACGCCGCGCCGAGGATCGCGGCGAGGCCCACGTCGAGGCCCATCCACGCCGCCCGTGCCGAGACGGGAACGACGCGCCGCCGGAGCAGCGGGAGCACGACCGCCGCCGCGATCGGCGGCAGCAGGGCGCGGAGGAAGCCGGCGCGGTCCCCCCACAGCTGCTGACCGACGCTCGGCAACATGGCCGTCCCGACGAGAACCGCGCGGGGGTTGAGGTATGCGTGGTAGCGCCCGAAGAAGTAGAGCTGCGCGCCGACGGCCAGAGCCGCCGTCGTGACGAGGAGCAGGCGCGCCGGCCACGCGTTTCGCGCGGCCGCGGCCTGGACGAGGCCGGCCCACATCATGGTGCCGAGAACGAGCGTCCCCAGGTAGGCGAGGGTCGTCACCGCCGGCCATGCCGCGATCTGCTCGTGCCGCGTCGCAACGTCGAGGATCGCCAACCCCGCTCCCGGGAGCACCAGGATGGCGACGACGGCCCACCGGCGGGAGTGTGGTTTCGAGGCCGCCGACGAGGCGAAAGACGGGGCGGGCTCTGCCGCCACCCCGTCGCCGTGCGCCCGTGACACCATCGTCACCCGGAAGTAGCTCGCCTGCCCCGGCGATGGCAAGGCCGAGGTCGCTGATCTAGGCGCCGTGAAGGTGGCAGGTTCCCCCGTCGCAGGTCTCCGTGCGCCCGAAGAGCCGGTAGCGGTACTTCGCGACGGTCGCGTACGCGAGGTCGGACAGCTGCTTGATGCCGGGGATGTAGTACGCGTACGCCAGCCAGCCGACGAACCGAATGCTGGCCAGGATGCGCACGAACGCCCCCGCGCCGGCGAAGATCCGCCCGTCCGGGAGGACGACGTGCATCTTCTTCATCGCGGCGTCGTGCGTGACGCTCGGATAGGCCTCGAGCGCTCCGGGCTCCTGGAAGTTTCGCAGGGCGACGCGCTCGCGTCCGAAGCGGCGCTGGATGGTATGCGCCGAGCGCGTGCAGAACCGGCAATCGCCGTCGTAGAGGACCGTCATCACACCGCTGGACACCTCGGGATCGTAGGGCGCGCCGCGAGGGAGGCAAGGCGATCCCAGAACCTTCGCGGAGCTCCATTGCCCCGTGAAACATAGCTACTTGCATTTATGCGCATGCGTGTATAGATACAGGGCGTGGCGGACGTCGACCTCTCCTCGTCGCAGCGGTGGGAGCTCTACCGGGTGCTCTCCGAGCCGGCGCGCCTTCGCCTGCTGGCCCTCGCGGTCGACGAGGAGCTGAGCATCGGCGAGCTGGCGGAGCTCCTCGGCGAGGGGCAGCCGAACGTCTCCCGGCACGCGACGGCGCTGCGCCAGGCCGGGCTCCTCAGCGACCGGCGGGAGGGGACACGAACGCTCGTTCGAGTCCCCGCCGAGGCGGCGCGCGACGCGGTGGTGGCCGACGCGCTCGCGAGCGGCAAGGCCCTGTGCGAGCGCGACGGGAGCCTCCGGCGCGTCGAGCAGGTCGTCCGCGCGCGGGAAGCGGCGGCGCACGAGTTCTTCGCGCGACCGGGCAAGGCGAGGGTCGACGGCGTCCCGGCAGAGATGGGCGCGTACCTGGCGGCGCTCGCGCCTCTGCTGCCTCGCCGGGGCACCGCGCTCGACGCGGGCGCCGGCGAGGGACGCCTGCTCGACGTGCTGGCGCCGGTCTACGAGCGCGTCGTCGCCGTCGATCGTTCCGGGGCGCAGCTGGCCCGGGCGCGCGAGCGGGTCGCCGCCCGCGGCTTCGCGAACGTGACGCTGATCGAGGGCGAGCTCGACTCGAAGGACCTGCGCCGCGCGCTCGGGCCCGGCGCCGACGCGGTCTTCGCGTCGCGCGTCCTCCACCACGCCCCGCAGCCCGGCAAGGTCGTCATCCAGCTCGCCTCGCTGTGCGCTCCCGGCGGCGCCCTCGTCGTCATCGACTACGCGCACCACGACGACGAATCGATGCGCGAGCAGGCCGACGCCTGGCTCGGCTTCGAGCCCGCCGAGCTCCGCCGCTTCGCCCGGGCCGCGAGCCTGGAGGACGTGCGGGTGACGAAGATCCCGTCCGCCCTGTGCGGCGACGGTCCAGACAAGCACCTGCCATGGCAGGTGATGACAGGCAGGAAAACCACAGCGAAGGGTAGGCACGGTCATGACTGAGAACTACAAGGTGAAGGACATCAGCCTCGCGGCCTGGGGCCGCAAGGAAATCGAGATCGCCGAGAGCGAGATGCCGGGCCTCATGGCGCTGCGCAAGGAGTACGGCGCGAGCAAGCCGCTGAAGGGCGCGCGCATCGCCGGCTGCCTGCACATGACCATCCAGACCGCCGTGCTCATCGAGACGCTCACCGCGCTCGGGGCCGAGGTCACCTGGACGAGCTGCAACATCTTCTCGACCCAGGACCACGCGGCCGCCGCCATCGCCAAGACCGGCGTCCCCGTCTTCGCGTGGAAGGGCGAGACCGAGGCCGAGTACGTCGAGTGCATCGAGGCCCAGCTCAAGGCGTTCGCGGGCGGCAAGCCCCCGAACATGATCCTCGACGACGGCGGCGATCTCACCGTGATCGTCCACGACAAGCACCCGGAGATGTTCAAGGGGCCGGACGGCATCCGCGGCATCTCCGAGGAGACGACGACGGGCGTGCATCGCCTCTACGAGATGGCCAAGAAGGGGACGCTCGAGGTCCCGGCCATGAACGTCAACGACAGCGTCACCAAGTCGAAGTTCGACAACCTCTACGGGTGCCGCGAGTCGCTGGGGGACGGCCTCAAGCGGGCGACGGGCGTCATGTTCGCGGGGAAGCTCGCCGTCGTGGCCGGCTACGGCGACGTGGGCAAGGGGTGCGCGCAGTCGCTGCGCGGCCTCGGCGCGCGCGTCGTCATCACGGAGATCGACCCCATCTGCGCGCTCCAGGCCGCGATGGAGGGCTACCAGGTGACGACGATGGAGGAGGTGGCTCCCCACGCCGACATCTTCGTCACCGCCACGGGCTGCTCGAGCATCATCCGCCCGGAGCACATGCGCGCGATGAAGGACCAGGCCATCCTCTGCAACATCGGTCACTTCGACTGCGAGATCGACGTCGCGTGGCTGGAGAAGAACCCCGAGATCAAGGAAGTGAACATCAAGCCGCAGGTGGACCAGTTCGTTTTCCCGGACGGCAAGCACCTCACGCTCCTCGCGCGCGGACGCCTCGTGAACCTCGGCTGCGCCAACGGGCACCCGTCGTTCGTCATGTCGTCGAGCTTCTCGAACCAGGTCATCGCGCAGATCGAGCTCTGGCAGAACCGGGACCGGTACCAGAAGAAGGTCTACGTCCTCCCGAAGCACCTCGACGAGAAGGTGGCGGCGCTGCACCTCGGCAAGCTCGGCGTGAAGCTCACCAAGCTCACGAAAGAACAGGCGGAATACCTCGGCGTCTCGGTCGAGGGGCCGTTCAAGCCCGACCACTACCGTTACTGAGACGAAACATGGAGCACTGAAACGTTCCAGTCCCACTGATTGGGACGCGAATCGTTTCCGAGCCGACATTGCTGCGGCGCACGGTGAGGCCACCTTGGTTCGCGTGATGAACCGGGGAATCCTCACCGTCGCGCTCGCCGCCCTGATGACCTCCACGACCGCCTGTGCGAACGGCGGTCCCGCCGACTACGGCGATGACGGGGAACCCGGAACGGCCGCCACCACCAACCACGGCGACGCCGGGGGTGGCTCGAGCTCCAGCAGCTCGGGCTCCACCTCGTCGAGCACCTCCAGCACGTCGAGCTCCGGCGGTGACCAGGGCTCCTCCTCGACGGGGTCGAGCGGCGGCTCGTCGACGTCCAGCAGCTCCGGCGGCGGCTCCTCCGGGACCGGATCGTCCAGCTCGTCCTCGGGCGGCTCCAGCTCCACGTCGTCCGGCTCGGGATCGTCGAGCTCGTCCTCGGGCGGCTCCAGCTCCACGTCGAGCTCCGGGTCCTCGAGCTCTTCCTCGGGTGGCTCGACCTCGTCGAGCTCGGGCAGCTCGAGCTCGTCGTCCGGCGGCGCCTCGGCCGAGTGCCTCGACCCGAACACGACGGGCCCGTGCACGGCGTGCATGGAGAAGGGCGAGACCTGCCAGGCCAACGGCTGCTACGGCGGCTACTACTGCGACACGAAGACCGACGGCTGTCACGAGACGAGCAGCTGCGACTGACGGCGAGAGCAACGCCGCCCTAGGGGGCGTCCTTCCGTGCCGCGTCGATCAGCTCCTTGGCCCAGGCTCGGATGCGGTCCTCCCGGGGGCCTTCCAGCATCACCCGCAGCTTGGGCTCCGTGCCGCTCCATCGCACGAGCACCCGGCCGTCGTCGCCGAGCGCCTTGACGATCTTTGCCGTCAGGTCCGACAGGCGGCGCATCTCCTCCAGCGGCCTCCGGGCCGGGAGGGTCACGCTCTCGAGCACCTGCGGCACCCGCTGCATCGCGCGCTCGGCCAGCTCGGACAGCGGCCGCCCGGTGGCCAGCATCAGGGCCAGCACCTGCAGCGCCGCGAGCATCCCGTCGCCGGTCGAGGCGTGGTCGAGGAAGACGAGGTGCCCCGACTGCTCGCCGCCCAGGTTGTAGCCCCCACCGCGCATCGCCTCGACGACGTAGCGGTCGCCCACCTGCGTGCGGAGGAGCTTCGCGTTCTGGCGCGTCAGCGCCTGCTCGAGCCCGAGGTTCGACATGACCGTCGAGACCACGGTGCGCTTCTTCAGGCGGCCCTCATCGAGCATGCGGGACGCGCACATCGCCATCACCTGGTCGCCGTCGACGATCTGCCCCTTCTCGTCGACGACGATGACCCGGTCGGCGTCGCCGTCGAGCGCGATGCCGATGGCGGCGCCGCGCTTAACCACCTCGGCGCGCACGTGGTCCGGGTAGAGGGCGCCGGCCTCCTTGTTGATGTTCACGCCGTTCGGCTTCACGCCGATGGCGGTCACCTGCGCCCCGAGCTCCTGCAGCACCAGCGGCGCGACGCGGTACGCCGCGCCGTGCGCCGCGTCGACGACGACGCGCACGCCGTCCATCGAGAGATCGCGCGGGAAGGTCTGCTTGAGGAACACCACGTAGCGCCCGCGCGCGTCCTCGAGCTTCTCGGCGCGCCCGATGCCCGGTCCGGTGAGCCGCTTGCCGAGGAGCGCGGCGTCGCTCATCAGCCGCTCCATCTCGCTCTCGGCCTCATCGGGCAGCTTGAAGCCGTCGGCCCCGAAGACCTTGATCCCGTTGTCCTGGTACGGGTTGTGGCTCGCGCTGATCACGATGCCCGCGTCGGCGCGCATGCTCACCGTGAGGTGCGCGATCGCCGGCGTCGGCATCGGCCCACAGAGCATCACCCGCCCGCCGGTCGCGCAGATGCCGCTCGCGATGGCCTGCTCGAGCATGTAGCCCGAGAGGCGCGTGTCCTTGCCCAGCACGACGCGCGGCACGTGGCTCTTGCCGCGGCCAGCGACGAACGCCACCGCGCGTCCCAGCTGGAGCGCGAGCTCCGGCGTCATCGGGTGCTCGTTGGCGACGCCCCGGATGCCGTCGGTGCCGAAGAGCTTGCGCACGTGGACGACGGCGGGCGCGCCGTCGCTCTTGGGCCGGCTGGACCGCGCCACTAGTCCCGCCGGTTGGTGAAGCTGAGCTCGAGGCCGAAGTCGTGACCCCGTACCGCGGTCATGACCGCCTGCAGGTCGTCCTTGTTCTTGCCGGTGACGCGGACCTGGCTCTCCTGGATCGAGGCCTGCACCTTGAGCTTCGACTCCTTGATCATCTGGACGATGGCCTTGGCCTTCTCGACCTCGATGCCCTCTTTGATCTTCACGACGATGCGCGCGCCGCCCTTCGACGTCTTCTCCGGCTTCTGCGGATCGGTGAACCGGAGCGAGACCTTCCGCTTCACGAGCTTGTCCTGCAGCACCGTGAGCGCGGCCTTCGCGCGGTCCTCCGCGTCCGAGCGGATCGTGATGGCGTCGGGCGCCTTCTCGAGCTCGGTCCCGGTGTCCTTGAAGTCGAACCGCTGCGCGATCTCCTTCTGGGCCTGGTTGAAGGCGTTGTCGACTTCGCTGTGCTGGACCTGGGAGACGATGTCGAAGCTGGGCATGACGAGGGGGGCCGATGCTAACTCTGGCCGCGCGTTCCTTCAAAGCGCTACTGGCGGGTCGCGGGGCAGGCCCAGGAGGTTCGACCGGGCCTGGCCGACGAGCACCATGGAGCCGGCGACGACCACGAGCGATGGGCCGGCGGCGACGCTGGCCAGCGCCTCGGGCAGGGAAGTGGCGAGCGTGCCGGGATGGCGCGCGGCCATGGCGACCGGGTCGATGGCGTTGCGCGAGGCGCCGGACGGGGCGACGTAGAGGCGCGTGCCGGCGAGGGGGGCGAGCGTATCGAGCATGGGTCCCCAGTCCTTGTCGCCCAGCGTGCCGAAGACGAGGGCCACGTCGCGGGCGGGAATCGCCAGCGAACGCAGGTGGGCGGCGAGGGACTCCGCGCCGTCGGGGTTGTGCGCGGCGTCGAGGAGCACGTTGCCGATGCGCTCGAGGCGCCCGGGCCATTTCACGTCGGCCAGCCCCTCCTCGATGGCGCCCGTCGACGCTCCGGTGCGCGTCGCGAGGACGGTGGCGATCCGGGCGTTGTCCTTCTGGTGCTCGCCGGCGAGGCCGATGTGGGGCGGCAAGGCCACGTGCTCGATGTCCGTGGTCGTCGCGCCGGCGGCGTGGGCCACCTCGTCGATGGCGGCGCGCACCTCGGGCGGCATCCGGCCGAGCACGACGTCCAGCCCGGCCTTCGCGATGCCCGCCTTCTCGCGCGCGATCTCGACGAGCGTCTTCCCGAGTCGATCGGTGTGATCGAGCGCGATTCGCGTGATGGCCGCGGCGCGCGGCACGGGAATGACGTTGGTGGCGTCGAAGCGGCCGCCCATGCCGACCTCGAGCACCGCGAGGTCGACCTTCGCGTCGCGGAAGGCGAAGAACGCCGCCAGCGTCGCCGTCTCGAAGAACGAGAGATCCGGTCCCGCGTCGAGGGCTCGTTCCAGAAGCCCGGCCAGGGCCTCGTCGCCGACCGGGTCGCCGCCGATGCGGATGCGCTCCGCGAAGCGGCAGAGGTGCGGCGACGTGTAGAGCCCCGTCTTCTTGCCCTGGGCCCGGGCGATGGCCTCGACCATCGCCGAGACGCTCCCCTTGCCGTTGGTCCCGGCGACGTGGACGGCGGGGAAGTCGCGCTCGGGATGCCCCGCGGCCTCGCAGGCGGCGCGCATCGGATCGAGCCCGAGGCGCATGCCGAGCGGGATGCGGGCGTAGAGGCGCTGCAAGGCATCGGGCAACGACGGCACAGCGGGGCGGAACGTATCAGAACTTCTGAAGGGGCTCGCGTCGCGCCGTCGGGGCGGGCGCAGCGCCGGACGAGGGATCGTCCAGCTCCTCGGTGGTGTCCGCGACGGGCGCCGCGGCGTCCACGTCGGCGGCGGCGAGGGCGGGCTTCCCGGGCGACGTAGGCGACGCGGACGGGTCCACGCCGTCCTCGGGGCTGCCCGGCGCCGCGCCGCACGCGAGCGAGCCCGCGGGGAGCGCGAGGAGGGAGAAAATGACGATGGTGCGGGTTCCGAACCGGAGGGAGGTGGTGTTCATGCCTCCCCATCGGTCGTCGTCCGGCCGGGTTGCGTGGAATCGCCGCCACCGGTCGCGCGCCCGACGGCGAACCCCTCCACCGCGGACTGGCCACCTCCCGCCGTAGGCCCGATGCGCGCGCGGGCGCGAATCGCGGGTGCGCTCGCGTCGCGTCCGTTTTAAGGTGTCCCCGACGACGCCCCCCGGGGCGCGGCCTTCCCGATGTTCTTCTCCGACGCCCAGTACACCGTCTCGCTCATCACCGTGCTCCTCGCCGGCTTCATCGCGGCGGCGCTCGTCTTCTGGCCGGCCGTCACGCGGAGAAAGGCGCGGCTCTGGGGCACCGGGCTCCTCTGCGTGTGCGGCCTCGTGGCCCTCGCCTCCTGGTCCCGCTTCGGCGAGCGTCACGTCCTGTGGGTCGACGCGCCCGGGGTCGACCCGGCGGACCCCCACCGGCAGAAGGTCGAGCAGCACCTCAACTTCCACTACTCCGAGTACTTCCACTACTACCTCGGCGCGAAGTACTTCCGCGAGCTCGGCTACGAGGGGCTCTACGACTGCACGGCGCTGGCCGACAGCGAGATCGCGGCCCAGGACCACGTGCGACCGCGCATCGGCGGCTGGGTGCGCGACCTCGACGACATCCTGCGCGACAAGACGTACGACGCCGCCCTCGCGCATTGCCGCGACGAGCTGAAGCCCAGGTTCTCGACCGCGCGGTGGGACGAGCTCCTCCACGACGTGCGCGAGCTGCGCCGGCTCGCGGGGGACGACATCTGGCCCGGCCTCATCTACGACGCCGGCTTCAACCCGCCGCCGACGTGGTCTGTCGTCGGGAGCGCGGTCGCCAACGCGATCCCCATCCGCTATCACGAGACGCCGACGTTCCTCATCGCCACCGGGCTCGACGTCGCGCTGCTCGCGGTGTGCTTCGTCGCCCTCTGGCGCGCGTTCGGCGGCGGGGCGGCGGCCCTGGCCGCGGTGTTCTTCGGCGCCTCGTTCATCGCCAGCTACGGCTGGAACGGCGGCGCGTTCCTCCGGTACACGTGGCTGACGACCGTCATCCTCGGCCTCTGCGCCCTGAAGGAGCGGCGCTGGGTGCTCGCGGGAGCCTTCTTCGCCGCGTCGACGTGCGACCGGGTCTTCCCGGCCGGCTTCGCGGCCGGCGCGCTGCTGCCCATCGCGTGGAGCGCCCTCAAGAACGCGGACGACCGCGTGAAGCTGAAGCGCTTCGGGGTCGGCTTCGGCGCGACCCTCGTCGTCCTCGTCCTCGTCAGCCTCGCCGTCTTCGGGACCGAGTCGTGGCGGGTCTTCTTCCTCCGCATCGGGCGCCACGGGGACGTGTACTTCGTCATGCACATCGGGCTGAAGAAGGTGCTCACCTGGCGGGACTGGGTCGCCAACAAGAACTTCCACGGGCACGCTGGCCTGGCCGCCTTCCGCGACTGGAACCTCCAGCTCCGCGCGACGTGGGCCTCGATGCGTCCGGTCGCCATCCCGCTCCAGCTCGTGGCCGTCGCCGGCAGCGTCTACGCCGGCATCCGCCGTCGCCCCTACGAGTCGGCGCTGCTGCTCGGCATCGTCGGGATGTTCTTCTTCAACCTCCCGGCGAACTACTACTACGTCGTCCTCTGCGTCGTGCCCGCGGTCGTCTTCCACGCGGCGCAGACCGCGCCGACCGGCGAGCACCGCGTGCGCGACTTCGGCGTCTTCACCGCGTTCGTCATCTTCTGGGTGACCACGCTGGTCGCGCCGAAGCACGAGAACGACGGCATCGTCTACGACTGGGTCATCTGCCTGGCGCTCCTGCTCTTCCTCGTCGTCTGGATTGCCATCTGGGCGGAGTACTCGTACCGGCGGCAGCGCGAGGGGGCTACGAGCTCAGCGCTTCCGACACCGGCTCCCGCGCCGTAGGGCGCTCTCCGGCGCCGTGGCGGCTGACGTTGTCGCCGTCGTCCTTCCCGAGGCCGGCGAAGATGGCCGCCGACAGCACGGTGAGCCCGCCGAGGACCAGGAACGCGAGGTGGATGCCGTGGATCATCTCCGCCGGCCCGCTGCGGAACCGGTCCGGGATGAACAGCGCGGTCACGAGCGACGCGGTGGCGACCCCGAAGCTCATCGACATCTGCTGCGCGGTGCTGGCGATGGTGCTC
>JBEKGQ010000128.1:0-12032 GCA_050012715.1 Polyangiaceae bacterium | reverse complement strand
CGCGCGGAGCCCGGCCAGGCTGCGCCGGCGAGGGCCAGGAGGAGGACGGCCAGGAGGAAGGCGTGAACGCGCGTCATGGCCCCCCGTCGCCCCCCTCCTGCAGCCGCGTGGTGCCGTACCAGTGGAGAAACCGCAGGATGGGGACCTTGTCGCCTTCGCTGATGCCGCTGCCCGGCTGTCGCTTCATCTTCTCGACGTAGATCCGCCAGTACCCGTCGTCGGTGATGCCGCTGTTCAGCGGGCGTGCGAGCGAGTGGCACTTCGAGCAGCGCTGCGCGAAGACGCCGTAGTCCGCCTGCTCGTCCGGCGGCACGGCGGATAGGTCCATCCCCTCGCTCTGCGGCATCGCGGAGGGGCACGCCGCGACCGCCGCCGCCGCCAGCACCACCCCGGCCCAGGCCAGCGATGCCCTCATTCCGAGTCCGCCCCGTTCGCGCCTTCGGCGATCCAGTCGATCACGAGCTGGATCTCGTCCTGCGACCAGTACGGCGGTCCGTCCTTCGGCATGGGCAGGCCTTCAAAGTAGTCGCCCTGGAGCTTCTGCACGAGGGCCGATTCGCAGGGCTTGCCCGGGATGACGATGTTCGCGCCGCTGATCATGCCGCCTTGCCGCAGCGCCCCGAGCGTCGCGAGATCGAGCCCCGTGATGTCCGTACACGGGTGGGTCGGCTGCGTGGAGTAGTGACACGCGATGCACCCGTGCCCGGTCGGATCGGTGGCGCTCCGGTTCATGAGGGGACGGATCTGTATGGCGAACGACACGGGGTTCGCGGGATCGGAGTCGACGTCGCTGCAGGCGACCGACGTGGGGCCGGTCGACGGGTCGAAGAAGTCGCACCCCCCGGTCGCGACCGTCCCGAGGCCCAGCGCCAGCACTACGCCTCCGACTCTCCGCATGCGTCGCTCGCCCCGCCCTCTCGCCCGCTCGCGCTACTCGGCCCTGAAGGACAGCGCGATGTCCGCCCACGAGTCTCCCGTGTCGACGCCGTCGATGCGAACCCGCGCACTCCCGGCGATGCAGCCCTTCACGCCCGGCAGGGCGTCGATGCCACGCACCTGGGCCGACACCACGTTCCCCGCCTCGTCGGTGGCCATGTGGAGCACGCCGGAGCCCTCGATGCGCTGGCTGCGCTGCCCGAGCGCGCTGCGGTAGCACTGGGTCCAGGCGCCCGCGACGCGCGAGACGGCGCGCTGCACCGCGCCCGGGGTGGCCCCTCCGCCCGCGCCCGCGACGCTCCAGTCGACGTGGGCGTGCGACGGGTCGAACGGAGGTGGCGCGGGGGCGGCCTGGGTGGCGGTCGGCGCGGCGGCGGGAACGACCGAGGCCACCGGCGGCGGTGCGACGGTGGTCGCGGGCGGAGGCGCGGCGACCGCGCTCGCCGGCGGCCCGCCGACGGTCGGCGGCGACGCGGCGGCGATGGGGGCGCCCGCCGTGGCCTTTCCGGTGGCGAGAGCCGCCGGGATCGCGGCGGGCCTCACCGAGGCCGACGCGACCGTCGTGGCCGAGTCGACCGGCGTGGGCACGAGCGGGGGCACCTCCCCCTTGTCGGCGCGCAGCGACTCCAGCGTCGTCGGTGGCGCGGCGGTCGGCGGGTGGAACGATTCGGCGGCCACGGGAGGAGGACCCGACGGACGCCCGAGCGTCCTCCACGCCACGAAGCCCGCGGCGCCGAGGGCGAGCACGGCGACGGCCCCGAGCAGCGCTCGGCCGCGCGACCGCGTCTCGATCGGGACCGACGCGCTCACCGTTCCGCCGGGGGTGAGCTTGCTCGCCGTCGCCGCGACGACCTGGCCGGAGTCGATCGCCAGCGCCGTGGGCGCGTGGCCCACGACGTCGGCGGAGCTCACCGGCGCGAACTGCGCGGTCGCCGCGTGCGCGAGCGGATCGCTCGCCCCGATCACGGCGCGCAGGTCGGCGCGCATGTCGCGGGCGCTCTGGTAGCGTTCCTCCCGCTTCTTCCGCATCGCCTTGAGGCAGACCGCCTCGAGCCTCGCGTCGGCGCCGGGGTTCACCTTCCGGGGTGCGATCGGCTCTTCGGTCACGTGCTTGAGCACGACGCCCAGCGCCGTCTCGGCGTCGAACGGCAGGCGCCCGGTCATGAGCTGGTAGAGGATGACGCCCATCGAGTAGAGATCGCTGCGGGCGTCGAGCATCTCCCCCTTTCCCTGCTCGGGGGACATGTACTCGGGCGTGCCGACGACGATGCCCTGCGTCGTGAGCTTCTGACCGCCGCCCGTCGTGCGAGCCTCCGGCGCGTCGGTGAACTTCGCGATGCCGAAATCGCAGACCTTCACCACGTCCCGCGCCTGCCCCTCGTCGTCGGTCCCGGACATCAGCATGATGTTCTCGGGCTTGAGGTCGCGGTGCACGATGCCCATGTCGTGCGCGACCGCGAGGGCGGCGAGGGCCTGGGTCAGGATGTCCGCCGCGCGCTGCGTGGAGATGGGCCAGTCCTCGAGGATGACGTGGAAGAGGTCCCGCCCCGCGAGGAGCTCCATCGCGATGTAGAGCAGGCCGTCGGGCTCCTGGCCGAAGTCGAGCACGCGCATCGAGTTCGGGTGATCGAGCTTGCTGGCCGCCTTCGCCTCGCGCTGGAATCGCGCCGCGAACATCGCGTCGCCGGCATGCTCGCCGTGGAGCACCTTGATCGCGACGTCCTTGTCGAGGGCGACCTGCCTCGCCTTGTAGACGGCGCCCATCGCGCCGCCCCCCAGGTACGACTCGATGAGAAACTTGCCGGCTATCGTTCGGCCGAGGAGCGCCCGCGAGCGACCCTCGGCCTGAGTCGCCGAGTCGTCCATCGCCCTGCAGTCTATGCGAGCGGAGGGGCGGGTGCCATCGGCGGCTCCGCGCGGGAGCATTCGCACGAATGCATGGAACCGAAACGATGGCTCGATCGTTCGCGGCGGGCTCGAGAGAGCTCAGGGCGACTTGAAGGAGAGCATGACCTCGGCGGTCCCCCCGCCCGAGTCGACCTGGGACTTGGCGACGCTGGCGCCCGACGCGGCCCCCTGGATGCAGCGCGCGAGCCCCGGGAGGAAACCCGCCCCCGTGACGATGGCCGAGCGAGCCGTGCCATTCTCGTCGATCGACAGGTTGAGCGTGGCCACGCCGGTCGCACGCACCCCGCGGGCCTTGAGGGCCGTCCGGTAGCAGTTGGCCAGCCCAACCCCGCGGAGCGCGCCGCGGATGGCGGTCTCGCGGACGCCCTGCGCGTTCACGAGGCCGACCTCGACGAAGCCGCGGCTCGGGTCGAAGTTGGGATCCGCCTCGGGCGCCGAAGTGGCGACGGCGGGAGCGTCCGCGGGCGAAGTGGCAGGCGTCGCGGTCGGCGTCGCCGGGGGGACCGCCGTAGACGCGACGGGCGTGGCCGAAGGTGGGCCGTGCCCCGCCGACGGGGCCGGCGCAGAGTGGCTCGCGTGGGGTCCGACGCGTCTGGACGCGCCGCCGGGCACGCCGGGCTCGAGCGGGTCGACGGGCTCGAGGGGCGGAACGTCGCCCTGGTTCTCCGGGCCGCTCAACGAGGCGACGGTCGTGTCGGGCGCCGCCGTCATGGCCGCATTCGCAGCCGCAACGACCGGCGTGGGCTTGGGCCTCGCCAGGAGCGCGAGCGTGATGACCGCGGCCAGCGCACCGGTCAGCGTCGCGCCGATGGCCACCGTCGTCACGCGGCTCGTGCGGCGCGGGATGGGCACGTCCGTCCCGGCGAGCGTCGGCTTGGGCCCGGGGTCTTCACTGCTGCGCGCCGCCTGGGGCAGCGCCTGTACGGGCGTCCGCAGCTGCACCGTCTCGGCGTTCCCGGTCGCCGGCTCGGTCGTCCGCAGGCGCACGCTCGGCAGCTCGGGCACGCTGTGCTGAAGGGGGCGTCCTTCGCGCATCAGGCGCAGATCCGAGCGCATCTCGCGCGCCGTCTCGTAGCGCTCGTCGAGCCGCTTGCGAAGGGCGCGCAGGCACACCGCCTCGAGGCGCGGATCGACGCCGGGAACGATGCTCGACGGCCTCGGGGGCTCGTCAGTGATGTGCTTGAGCACGATGCCGATGGCGTTCTCCGCCTCGAAGGGCACGCGCCCGGTGAGCATCTCGAAGAGAATGACGCCGATGGAGTAGATGTCGCTCCGCGCGTCGAGCTTGTCGCCCCGGCCCTGCTCCGGCGACATGTACTCGGGCGTCCCGACGAGGAAGCCCGCGGTCGTCACCGGGGCGCTCGAGTCGCGGCCGCCCTCGCTCGCGCCACGGTAGGCACGCGAATCGGTGATCTTCGCGATCCCGAAGTCGCACACCTTGACGATGTCCTTCAGCCGCCCGTCGTCGTCCGCGCCCTCGAGGACGACGATGTTCTCCGGCTTGAGGTCCCGGTGCACGACGCCCATGTCGTGCGCCACCGCCAGGGCGGCGAGCGTCTGCATGAGGATGTCGGCGATGCGCGCCGGCGAGACGGGCGAGTCCTCGCGGAGGACGCGGTGCAGGCTGCGCCCGTCGAGGTACTCCATCGCGATGTAGAGGAGCCCGTCGGGATCCGCGCCGAAATCGATGACCGCCATCGAGTTCGGGTGATTCAGGCGCGACGCTGCCTTGGCCTCCCGCTGGAAGCGCGCCGCGAACGAGGGATCGTCCGCGTGCTCGCCGTGCAGCACCTTGATGGCGATCGTCTTCTCCAGTGCGAGATGGCGCGCCTTGTAGACGGCGCCCATCGCGCCGCTCCCGATGAGGCCTTCCACGAGGAACTTGCCGGCGATGGTGCGGCCGACCAGCTGATCGAAGGCCTTGGCCATCACGCGTCAGTCTAGCCAATGCGAGGCGCCGGGGCCCAAGCGTTCGCATGCTCAGATGCGTCGTACGCGTCCGGCCTCCACGGCCTCCCCCACGATGCTTCGATCGGCGTCGTCGACCGACGCGATCGCTTCGGCAACCTCACCCGCCGGCTCGCCGCGCGCGATCCGCTCGCGCGCCTCGCCGTCCCCCGTGAGCAGATCGAGCGCGGGAACGTCGTCGCGGAACTCGTACTTCTCCGTGCGGAAAGCGAAGCGACCCGGGTCCTGGGCGTGGGCCAGGCCGATGAGCGCGAGGTAGGTGACCATGGGGCGAAAGGTGCGCGCGTCGGTGACGTGGATCTGCACGCCACCGCAGAGCTGGCGCGCATGCTTCTGGAACGTCGGGAGGAAGGTCAGCGGACGCGCCCGGAAGCCAGGGAGCGAGAGCGCGTGGAGGTCGTGCGCGAGCCGCGCCCCGTCGAGCCACGGCGCGCCGACGATCTCGAAGGGGCGCGTCGTCCCGCGGCCCTCGGAGAGGTTGGTCCCCTCGACGAGGCACCCTCCGGGGTAGACGAGCGCGGTCTCGTACGACGGCATGTTCGGCGACGGCATGACGAAAGCGCGCCCCCACCCGGAGGCGTGCTCGTCGCGTTCCAGCCCGGAGACGCCGAGCACCCGCACGAGCTCGGCCGGCAACCGCTCGATCTCCGCGCGCCAGGCGACGATCTCGCCGAGGGTCAGCGCGTGCCGGACCGGGGTCGGCTCGAGGCCGACGAAGGAGCAGTGCTCGCGCGTCTGCCTCCGCCCTTCGATGCGCGCGAGGTCGCCTCCGAGCGGATTGGGACGGTCGAGCACGAGCACGCGAACGCCCGCGCGCGCGCACGCGCGCATCGCGAGCACCGCCGTCCAGACGAACGTGTAGTAGCGCGACCCCACGTCTTGCAGATCGACGACCAGGAGATCGATGGTCTCCAGATCCTCGGGCCGCGGCGAGAGGTCCTCGAAGCGCTCGCCGTAGAGGCTCCGGATGGGCGTCCCGAGCGCATCTCGCGCATCCGCGACGCCGATCATGTCCTGCGCCTCGCCGCCGTAGCCGTGCTCCGGCCCGAAGACCACGGCGACCTTCACCCCCAGCGCGTCGAGCACGTGGCGCGCGTGCACCAGCCGTCGATCGACCGAGGCCGGGTGGGCCAGCAGGCCGACCCGTAGCGAGCGCAGCTCCGCCCCGAGGGCGGCGTGCGTGGCGAGACGATCGAGTCCGGTGCGCAAGGGAAGCCCGCAGAGGGTACTTCCGATGCTAGAACCGCGCAGTGGTCAAGAAGCTCCCGCGGTCCCTTCTCTTCTCCGCCCTGGTCTTCGCTCTCGCATTCGCCGCCTGCACGCCCACCCCGGTGTCGCCCGTGACGCCCGTCCCGCCGCCGGCCGCTTCGGCGCCCCCGGCTCCGATCGCCTCGCTCGCCACGCTGGCCGGGGGGCAATCCGCGCAAGGGTTCGTCGCGAGGGCCCTCTACGTCGACGACGACGGCCGCCCGCGCGGCGCGCGCTTCGTGCACGAGCGCACCCGCTTCGTCTTCGACTACCTCGCCATCGAGTCCGCCCCCCAGGCCTACGTCTACGCGGGCACCTATCCGACCTCCGACGGGGGCGCCCCCCACACCCAGGAGCACCTGCTCCTCGGCAAGGGGAACAAGGGGCGCTGGCTCGGTAACTACGACCACGTGATGCTGGCCGAGTGGAGCGCGGCGACCTGGCAGTACCGGACCGGCTACCACTTTCACACCTCGGCCGGCACCGAAGCCTTCTGGGGCATCCTCCACGCGCAGCTCGATGCGCTCCTGCACCCCGACTACTCGGACGAGGACATTCGCCGCGAGGTGCGAAACTTCGGCGTCGCGAAGCAGCCCGATGGGCGCCTGGAGCTCGACGAGAAGGGCACCGTCTACAACGAGATGGTGCGGACCTACGAGTCGGCGGGCACCCTCGGGTGGGACGTCCTCGGGCGGCTGGTCTACGGCGGCGATCACCCGCTGGCCCTGTCGCAGGGCGGCACGCCGGAGGGGATCCGCGCCCTCACGCCGGAGGAGATCCGCCGCTTTCACGACGCGCACTACCAGCTCGCCAACATGGGCATGGTCGCGGCCTTCCCGTCGTCGGTGACGCTCTCGACGGTGCTGGCCAAGGTCGGCGAGACGCTCGACGGGCTCGCCCCCGCGTCGGACCCGCGGCACTACATGACGGAGGCCGACGTGCCCCCGGCGCACGCGCAGCCCGGTGCGCTGCGCGTCGTCGACTACCCGTTCGCGACGTCCGACCAGCCGAGCCCGGCCCTCCTCGGATGGCCGGCGACGCGGAAGCTCGGCGTGGACGAGCGCACCGTGATGGAAGTGTTTCTCGCCGCGTTCGCGGGGGGCGAAGGGTCGAACCTGTACGAGGCGCTCGTCGACAACAAGACGCGGGTTCTCGACGTCGGCACGACGGCGGTGTGGCAGTACTCCAGCGACGACCCCGGACAGCCCGTCTTCATCGGCGCCGAGAGCATCAGCGCCACGCACAACGACGAGGCGACGCTGCGTTCGCTGCGCGACGTCGTGCTCGCGCGGCTGCGCGCCATCGCGGCGCTGCCCGACGGCTCGCCCGAGCTCGCGGCGTTCGGCGAGAAGGTGCGGTCGCGCATCGTCGAGACCCGCCGGCGGCTCGACAAGGCCCTCGATACGCCGCCGCAGTTCGGGGAGCGGGGGACCGGCGATTTCTGGATCCGTCTCCTGACCGACCTCGGCCGCACCCCCGGGTTCCGCAAGTCGCTCACCTACCGGGATCCCTACGATCACGCCATGACCGTCGCCGGCTCCGCCGTGAACCCGTGGCGCGAGCGCCTCGCCGCGTGGGGTCTCCTCGAGGCTCCCTGTGGCGTGATGACGCGCGCGAGCCCGGCGCTCCGGAAGCAGCTGGACGACGAGCGCGGCGCGAGGCTCGCCGCGGAGCTCACGCGCCTCGAGAGCGCCTACGGCACGACCGACCCGCAGGAGGCGCTCCGGCGCCGCTCGGCGGAGATCGACCAGGCGACGGCGGAGATCGCGCGCGCCGAGGCGAACGTCGCAATGCCGCCGTTCGTTTCGGACCCACCGATGACGAACGACGACTCGCTGTCGTTCCGGCAGACGACCGCGTACGGCGTGCCGGTGGTGGCCTCCTCCTTCGAGACGATGAAGAGCGGGTCGGTTGGCCTGATGCTCCGCCTCGACGGCGTGTCCGACGCGGACCTCCCGTACCTGTCGCTCCTGCCCGAGCTGCTGCGCGACGTCGGCATCCTGCGGGACGGCGCGCCGATGCCGTACGACGTGATGAGCGACCGGCTCCGTCGCGAGGTGCTCGACCTCTCGGTGGGCTTCGACACGAGCTTCACGACCGGGCGCGCCGAGCTGGCCATCACGGGTTCGGGCGACGACGCGGAGGAGACCCGGCGCGCCCTCGGGTGGATGCGCGACGTGCTGATGAGCCCCGACTGGCGGCTGGAGAACTTGCCCCGGATCCGCGACGTCGTCGGTCGCCGCGCCGCGCAGCTCCGCGACGTGATGTCCGGCCCCGAGGAGTACTGGGCCACCGGAACCGCGGAGGCCTACCGCCGGCAGGACTCGGCGCTCCTGGCGCACACGGCGTCGTTCCTCACGCGCGCGCACGACGCCTTCCGCCTCTCGTGGCTCCTGGAGGGCGCCGACGCGAGCACCGCGAAAGCCCTCGCCGTGCTCGCGCCCGCCGGCAAGACGCTCCACCGCCCGGCGCTCACGAAGCTCGCCCAGGTCCTCGCGACGCTCGACGCCGCGCACGAAGGGGACGACGGCCACGCCGGCCCGGCCAGACCCGCGGTGCACGCCGCTCTTCCGTTTCCGGAGTGGCTCGGCGCGGCGCGCTCGCTCCCCCCGGCGTCGCGCGCGCGGGTCGCCCGCGCGGGGCGCGAGCTCGGGCAGCTGCTCGCCGATCTTCCCGACGATTCGCTGGCGGCGGACTGGGCCTCCCTGTGCAGCACGATGGCGAAGGACGCGTCGCGCGATCCGAAGCAGGCCCTCGACGCGTTCCGCCGCGTGCTCGCCGCGATCACGCACGCGCCTGCCGCGCGGGTCTGGATGGTGGGCTCGTCGAAGACGCAGCAAGCAGTGTCCGCCGAGCTGGAGCACTTGCTCTCGGCGCTCGACGCGAGCCCGGCCCCGACGGTCGCGCGCTCCTCGCGCGCCCGTATCACGGATCGCGCCCGCGCCCGCGGCGCCGCGATGTTCGACGCGAGGGTCGCTGCGCTCGTCAACCCGAGCACCGCCAACGGCGCCGTCGTCAACTCCGCGCCGACGGCAGGCTACGACGAAGCGAGGGACGGAGCGCTGGTCGACTTCCTCGCCGCCAACGTCTTCAGCGGCTCGGGCACGCACAGCTTCTACAAGCGCATCTGGGGCGCGGCCCTGGCCTACAGCGGGTTCATGGCCGTCTCGCCGCGCGCGGGGCGCATGCACGTCTACTCCGACCGCTGCGCGGATCTCCCGCAGCTCCTGCGCTTCGTCGACGGCGAGGTCCGCGCGGCGAAGGCCGATCCGCGCTTCGTCGAATACGCCGTCGCGAACACCTTCGGCGCCCGCACCGGCGACACCTACGAGCAGCGCGCCTATGGCATGGCCAACGACCTCGTCGACGGCGTGACCCGGGAGCGCGTCCGCGCCTTCCGCACGCGTCTCCTCGGCCTGCGGTCCCGCGCCGGGCTGGCCGAGGCCATCCACGAACGGCTCCCCGCGGTCTACGGCGAGGTCATCCCGTCGCTGTCGTCCGGGGTGCCGGAGGGCGCCCTCTGGTTCGCCATCGGTCCCGAGGCCCAGCTCGCCGGCTACGAGAGGCAGCTCCGCGCGATCCCCGCCTACGGCTCCAAGGTCACGCTGTTGCGCCTCTATCCGCGGGACTACTGGGATCTCTAGCCGCGTCGTCAGCGGGCGGTGTGCCCGTGGTATTCACCACGGCACCCAGCTCTGCAACGGTTGCGTTCGCAAGCCTCCCCCTCGCAAGAAGGCTCGATTCCCCGTAGTCTCGCTCTGAAGAGATTTCATACCCATGCGTCGTGTCCTGGTCGTCGACGACGAGGAGAACATCCGCCTCGTCCTGCGCACGCTGCTGAAGAAGCACGGCTACGACGTCGAGGTGGCCGACGGCGGTGAGGCCGCGCTCGCGGCGCTGGAGGCCTTCGATCCCGACGTCATCCTCACCGACGTCCGCATGCCGCGCATGGGCGGGCTCGACCTCCTGGGAGCCCTCAAGGCGAAGCAGCACCCCGCGACGGTCATCGTCATGAGCGCCTACGGCAACGTGGACCTCGCCATCGAGGCCATGAAAGCCGGCGCATACGACTACGTCAGCAAGCCCTTCAAGCCGGACGAGATCGTCCTCGCCCTGCGCAAGGCCGAGGAGCGCGAGACGCTGCGGCGCGAGAACCGGGCCCTCAAGGAGCAGATCCAGAAGGAGAACCAGTTCGAGTCCATCCTCGCGAAGAGCCCCGAGATGGTGGCCATCTTCAAGACGGTCTCCAAGATCGCCGACTACAAGACGACGGTGCTCATCACCGGCGAGAGCGGCACGGGCAAGGAGCTCGTCGCCCGCGCCATCCACGCGCGCTCTTCACGCAAGGCGGCGCCGTTCGTGGCCATCAACTGCGGCGCCATCCCGGAGAACCTCCTCGAGTCGGAGCTCTTCGGTCACAAGAAGGGCGCGTTCACCGACGCCAACGCCGATCGGCGCGGCCTCTTCGAAGAGGCGACCGGCGGGACCCTCTTCCTCGACGAGATCGGCGAGCTGCCGCTGAGCCTCCAGGTGAAGCTCCTCCGCGTCCTCCAAGAAGAGCACATCCGGCGCCTCGGCGACACGAAGGACGTGCAGGTCGACGTGCGCATCATCGCCGCGACGCACCGCGACCTCACCGCCGACGTGAAGGCCGGGCGCTTCCGGGAGGACCTCTTCTATCGCATCCACGTGCTGTCGATTCACATCCCGCCGCTCCGCAACCGGCGCGAGGACGTGAGCCTGCTCATCGATCACTTCGTCGCCCGAAACAACGCGCGCCTCGGGACGAGCATCCGGGGCGTCTCGACCGAGAGCCGCAAGCTCCTCCTCGAGTACAGCTGGCCGGGCAACGTGCGCGAGCTCGAGAACACCATCGAGCGGGCGATGGTCCTCGCCGAGTCCGACGTGCTCCAGCTCGGCGATCTCCCGGAGCGCATCCGCGACGCGCTCGACCCGGTGCAGGTGCACCTGGCGAGCGGTGAGCTGTCGGTCAAGAAGACGACCGCCGCCATCGAGCAGATCCTCATTCGCCGCGCGCTCCAGAAGACCAAGGGCAATCGCACGCGAGCCGCGGATCTCCTGGAAATCAGCCACCGGGCGCTCCTCTACAAGATCAAGGACTACAAGATCACGGATCTGTAGAATCTCAGGGCCATGAGCATTCGTACCATCGCGTTCCCGCTGCACTTCTTTCTCGGCGCGGTCGCTCTCACCGGCGCCCTCGCCTTCGGCGCCGCGTGCAGCAGCAGCAGCGCCGGCAGCAGCTCCGGCGGAAGCAGCGGGAGCAGCACGAGCAGCAGCGGAGGCGGGAGCGGGAGCAGCAGCGGAGGCGGGAGCGGAAGCAGCAGCGGCGGTGAGGACGGGGGGGCGGCAGACCCGTTCGTCGGGACCTGGGTGTGCAGCGGCACCGAGACGAACACGTACACCCAGCCCGCGGGCAAGGCGGCCACGACGGACGCCTACACGGACGACGTCACCATCACGTCCAACGGCGATGGCACGCAGACGGCGAGCAGCTTGCCCGCCGACGGTGGTGCCAGCCCGTGCGTGACCAAGAGCACCGTCTCGGGGGACACCTCGACGCTCGAGACCGGCACGACCTGCATGAACGCCAACGGCACCACCACGACGTGGACCGGCGGCAGCGCCACGCTGACGAGCAGCACCACCTTCATGGCGAACCGCACGTACACCTTCTCGGGCTCGGTCACGTACACGCCCGACGGCGGCAGCCCCACCCAGGTCCAGGTCGCCGGCAGCGGGATGTCGTCCGGGACGTGCACGAAGCAGTGATCCCTCGCGAAAATGGCGCTCCTCGCGATCGAGGGGGTATGATGCGCGCCATGGGGATGCGGACGATCACGGTCGCCGCCGTGCTGGCGCTCTTCGCGAGCGGCTGCGGCGGAAAGGGAGCCGACTCACCGGGGACTTGCCCCGCGGGGACGACGCTGAAGGGGTCGGACTGCGTTCCG